>CAZMAE010000001.1:0-31560 GCA_964564205.1 uncultured Odoribacter sp.
CCCAAAGGAAGCAGGATATACTTCCATTCTTTACGGAGATGATCCAAAAATCCGCGGCAATCCATCTTCACATTAATCAGAAAGGCCAGGAGCAGAAAAATATAAAATACAGTATTATACAAGATATTAATACTCCCCAACAGAAAAGCGACAGCAATGAACATCCGGGCTGGTAGACTGCGACTCATCATATTCGTTTATTCGGTAAAAACGCTCAAAGATAATTATTCTAAATGATTTTATTACTTTTGTTTCCCGATAATCATTGGAACCGCTTTATGAAAATAGGATTTGATGCCAAACGTCTTTTCAACAATTTCACCGGCTTAGGTAATTACAGCCGCACGCTGGTCAAAAATCTGCAGCTGTATTATCCGGAAGACCTTTACTATCTGTATACGCCCGGAATCCGTCAGGATTCATTGACCTCCCCCTTTCTGAATGCCGCGCAATACCGTACAGTCTGTCATACGGGTCTATTGAAAAGTCTCTGGCGCACCACCGGCATCAAAAAAGACCTGAAGAAGGACGGGATCGATCTTTTTCACGGACTCAGCCATGAAATTCCTTTAGATATCGACCAAACACGCACCCGCTCGATAGTTACGATTCACGATCTCATCTATCTGACCTATCCCGATATGTATAAAGCCATCGACAGGGCCATTTACGATTACAAATTCAGATATGCCTGCAAACATGCCGATAAGATTATTGCCATAAGCGAATCCACGAAACGGGATATTATCCGCTATTACCACATTCCGGAAGAAAAAATCAAAGTCATATACCAAGCTATCCAGCCGGTATTCTACCACATGCAAACCGAGGAAGCAGCAACCGATATTGTACAGAAATACCGGTTGCCCCAGGATTATCTGTTGTATGTGGGAGCCATCAACTCCCGGAAAAATTTGTCAGGCATCGTAAAAGCGCTGGCTTTATTGCCGGCCGACCTGAAAATTCCTCTGGTCATTGTAGGAAACGGCCACCGCTACAAGGAAGAGGTGCTGAGATATGCCCGACAAGCCCGTCTATCCGACCGGTTGATCCTATTGAACAACCTACACAACCCGCTCGAACTACAGGCGTTCTATCAGAAAGCCCGAATTTTCATATATCCTTCATTTTACGAAGGATTCGGATTGCCCGTCACCGAAGCTTTGCTCAGTAAAGTGCCGGTCATCACTTCCGGCTGCTCCTCGCTGCCGGAAGCCGGAGGAGATGCAGCCTACTATATCCGGCCGGAAGATCCGGAAGAAATAGCGGAAGCGATCCGGAAAGTTCTCACGGATACGGAATGCCGCCGGAAGATGATTGAAAAAGGCTATGCTTTCGCTCACCGCCAGTTTAATGCCGAAAAGCTGACCGAACAAATCCATACCTTATACCAGGAAACCCTAAACAGATGAAAAACCGAAAAATTGTAATCAATCCCCGATATGTCCACCTGAAAGATTTCGTCGAACATATCCCGGAACGCTTTCTTTCCGAAGGAGAATGCATTTACGATGCCCGGAACAAAATAAAAGTGTTTACCGAAGGGGAAATAAAACTCAATGTAAAACGTTATTGCATCCCCATCATTTTCAATCGTCTGGCTTATATGTACCTGAGGCTTCCCAAAGCGGTCAGGGCTTACAGATATGCGCTGAAACTCCGGGCGCTGCACATCGATACGCCCGAACCGATTGCCTACATCATTGAAAAAAAACAGGGCCTGTTGGGATACAGTTACTTTATCAGCCTGCAGGTCCCCTACAGCCGCCGGTTTTACGAATTCGGAGAAGCCACAATGACAGCCGAAAACCAACGGATACTCGAAGCCTTCGGCCGCTTCACCGCCCGCCTGCACCAATCAGAAGTCTATCATCAGGATTACTCTCCCGGAAATATCTTGTTCGACGTGCTCCAGGGCAAACCTGAATTTTGTATTGTCGATATCAACCGGATGAAATTCGGTCCCGTATCCTTCCGACAAGGATGCGCCAATTTCGCCCGCTTATGGGGACCGAAAGAGATGTTTCGGCACATTGCCCGGGAATACGCCTCCCAACGAGGATTTGACGAAACGCAGACCCTGCGGGAAATATTGAAAATACGCCGGAAATACTGGAAAAAAGCCATCCGCAAACACCCGGCAGAATTTCCCCTGGAACTCTGACCTTAAAACAGGGCAACCGCATCAGCAGGTAGCCTTGAACGACATCCGGATTATGCAGCATTTCTGGTATTGAAGGACTTTGATTGGGCAGAATGGAGAGAGTATGGGCAAACTGACGACAAGTTGTCCGGTTTTAACAAAGCATCAGAAGATTTTTCTTCCAACCCGATAAAAAACATCCGGGAAACAGCGTCCCCAGCCCGGCGGACCGCTCCGAGGCCCGGGAATCGCCCGCCGCGCCCCTGCCCCCGAGGCAAAACACGCAAGAAACACCGTTTCCAACCCCAACCAGCAATAAAATAAGCAAGAAACACCGTTTCCAGCTCCAACCAGCAATCAGACAAGCTAGAAACACTGTTTCTTACGCGAATTCATTCCAAAAGAGGCGGTAATCGACAGATTTTCCGTACATCCATCATTAAAATACGCCAGATACATCGTTTCTTGTTCCTTTTTGAACGAAAAGAAGCTGAAAACAGCGTCTCCGGCTTCTTTCACCGCGAAAACAACGCGGAAACGCCGTATCTTGCCATCCCCGCCTTCACGGCTATGCCTCCGCAGCCCGTTTCCACCCGTATCAACGCTTAAAAACGAAAAGAAACAGGATAACATGGCAAGCAATGCCTGCAAAGTAAACGGCAAATGGCTGTCACGGACAGGAACGATCTCATCCGGATGCTTCTCAACGCCCAATTTTGAGGCGGTCGCCCCGGGCCTTAAAAATCCCCCCTTGTTTATTTCTGAAAATTTATATAGTTTTGACCAATCAAACAAAACATGAGTACGAATCTGAAACACCTCATATAATGAAATTTACCGATTTGTGTAATCAAATTTTCAATGAATCTATCCGCCGCTATCACCAGGACGATCAAGTAGATACCCCCATTCAAAATCCCTACCCTCCCCAAAGCATAGAATATTTCCTTTATAAAAAAAACTGGATCGATACGGTGCAATGGCATCTTGAAGACATCATCCGGGATCCGAACATCGATCCCCGTGCGGCATTAGTTTTAAAAAGAAGAATCGACAAATCCAACCAGGACCGCACCGATCTGGTGGAATTAATCGACAGCTATTTCCTGGAAAAGTACCGGGAGACAGCCATTTGCCCGGACGCCACACTCAACACGGAAAGTCCGGCCTGGGCCATCGACCGATTGTCTATTCTGGCTTTGAAAATCTATCACATGCAGCAGGAAACGGACCGCCAAGACACCACACCCGCACATCGCGCAGAGTGTGAACAAAAATTACACATCCTGCTGGAACAGCAAAAGGACCTGTCCACTGCCATCGAACAACTAATTCAGGATATCGGGGCAGGACACAAATACATGAAAGTTTACAAGCAAATGAAGATGTATAATGATCCGGAATTAAACCCGGTTTTATACGGTAAAAAATAACAGATGAAGCGATTGCTCATATTTCGTTTTTCTGCAATGGGCGATGTGGCCATGACGGTACCCGTAATTTATGCCGTGGCCAAAGCCTGTCCCGACTTGCAAATTATGATTGTCAGCCGAAAAACCTTTCAGCCCTTTTTCGAAAAACTACCGGCCAACATTTCATTCTTTGCCGCCGATCTGACCGGAAAACACAAGGGAATCAGAGGGCTCTACCGTCTATTCAGGGAATTGAAAGCAATGAAATTTGATGCAGTTGCCGACTTACATGCCGTATTGAGGACTTTTTTCCTGGGGTTTTGCTTCCGCCTGACGGGAGTCCGGGTGAAACATCTCCACAAGGGCCGGAAAGAAAAAAAAGCGCTGACCCGCTCCAAAAACAAAATCAGAGTCCCTTTACAGGGAACCTGCGAACGCTACGCGGAAGTATTCCAAAAACTAGGACTGGATTTCCGGCTGGCTTTCACCGATATATTCGAAACGGAAAAACCCGACTGCTCCGCCTTTCTCCCTTATACAGGAGAAAAACAAAACGACCGGTGGATCGGCATTGCGCCCTTCGCCAAACACAAAGGGAAAATGTATCCTCTTCATCTGATGGAAAAGGTTATTGCCAGACTTAGCCAAAATCCACACACCCGAATCTTCCTGTTCGGAGGAGGCAAGTATGAAACCGAAATGCTGAACGAATGGGAGAAAAAATTCCCCGCCGCCACAACCTTGGCCGGCAAACTGCAACTGCAAGGCGAACTGGCTCTCATCAGTCAACTGGACGTCATGATTTCCATGGATTCCGCCAACATGCATATGGCTTCCCTCACCCACACACCGGTCATCTCAATCTGGGGCGCAACCCACCCTTGGGGCGGATTTATGGGATGGAATCAGTCTATGGAAAATGTCATCCAACTGGACTTGCCTTGCCGCCCTTGTTCCATTTTCGGACACAAACCCTGCTTGCGCAAGGATTATGCATGTATGACCCGGATTCCTCCGGAACATATCGTCCGGCAAACGGAAGCTTTTCTCCACTTACATTGATTTCGCCAGTTTACCGTAAGTTCCTTTTAATTGATGTTTCAGCATAAACCATCTCCTTTCGGCCTTATAGGCCAAACCTCTCATCATGCCTTTCCACCCCTTCTTCCTTTTCCAGGAATATTGCCAATGGTGTATCGTATAAGTATTTTCCTTCACACATTCCGGATAAAACTCCTTATCCCATTCATAGGGATAAAAAGCCTCCATCGGCAAAATCAAGGTAGTTCCGGCATACTGCTCTCCGTACTTCGAAACTCCCTGCCGCAAAGCTATTTCACTTACCACAGTCGGCCCGATCAAAGGTTTCAGCTTATAAAAAAAACTTCTGGTCATCAACCGAAGACAGTCCCCGATGTAAGAGTTATGCTTTTCGGCACCGATCACAGCTCCGTTTAGCATATTTTTCCCGACCCATTCATGCTGAAACCCGATAAAACACTGCTCCTGCAATAACCGGTCAAAAGCTTTAATCACTTCGATATCCGTATCGAAATAAATACCCCCTTCATGGTAAAGAGCGTAAAAGCGGATATAATCCGATACCAACGCCCATTTCCCGTATTTCACCGGCAATCGCAGAAATGCGGCCTCATCCGGAATATTCGACTCATTCCACAACTTGTAAGTATAATCCGGGAAATATGTCTTCCAACCGTCTATATAATGCTGCAACTCCTCAGGGATTTCCTTGCTGCCAAACCAACAATAATGTATAATCTTAGGTATCATAACGTTTTATTCAAATATTGATCCATTCCACGTTCGCACCGAACGACATTGTCACGCTGATGCTGATGATAATAGTCGAAATTCTTTTCTTTATTCTGCATGTATTTATCGGTATGCCACAAATGATAAACGATAGCGGCAAACTTTAAAGACAATTTTTTCACTCCGGCATATCCCATCCGAACTCCGAAGTCCCAATCCTCCCCTCCCCAGCCTTCAAAAAATTCATCGTAACCATTTATTCTGACAACATCCTCCCGCCAGAACGACATGTTCGCTCCCAATCCCGGAGCAGAACGTTTCCGCGGAGCCAGGTAACGGGCTACACTCAGCTGGTGAATCGCATTAATCCTTCGCGAAAGCCCCCGGGAAAAAAAATGAATTTGCTGATAACGACCGTCTGTACACAATTGTTCGGTCTTTTTCCGCGTGAGATTGACCCGCCCCCCTTTCAGGTAATATCCTTTCCGGGCAAAAGCGAGGTGATCGGCAACAAAGGATGGATGCAACATCAAATCGCCATCCACCTGAATGATATAATCATAACGGGCCGCTGCCAGGCATTTATTCCGCATCATCGCCAACCTGAATCCTTTATCTTCATGCCAGACATGCCTCAACGGCACAGGAAAATTCTGCTGTGCCTGACGGATCACCCGCGAAGTTTCCTCGCCCGAACCATCATCTCCGACAATCACCTCATCCGGCAACACCCGCTGATGCCGAATGCTCTCCAGACACAAGACAAGCGCATCGGGCCGGTTATAGGTAGACACAATCATGGTCACTTTCGTATTTTCCTTCATCATCTCTTAGTTCTTTACGACAAACATTCTTATACATTCACTCCCCCGCTTTCTCCTCCTCCCGGTCCTGACAGGGAATACCCTTCCCCGGCCTTTGCCCTTTCAGGCTGCAACTTAAGCTTTAACCTGATCTGCGATAAAATCGGAAAAAGTAACAAACCGATCGCCTTTCCCATGAAAATAATCGACCAGATCGCCCAAACGCTTTATCATCCCTTTTCCCGACTGATTGGTGATAATAAAAGGCAGATTAAATTCCTTCCGGGCTTTCAGATCGGTAAATTCCCAGGGATGAAAATAGACGACAATATAGGAATCCTTCCGCAAAGTCCAGGCCGCCAGCCAACGGTACAACCGGGCCGGCAAATTATGACAGGACAACCAGAACAATGGAAAACGGAACCAGGGAGTAACCGAAGCCGGAATCTGCAATAGCCCTTCCCGGTAAAACCAAGTCCGCGGTTTACGGAAATTGTTATAACGGCCCGGAATAAACGTAGGATTCAATGAAGAATTATAGCTATACCCCGCATCCCTGATTTCTGTTTCGCTGACCGGCATCATCCGCGCCATCCGGTAACCCGCAATTTTACGCCCGGAGAGTTGCTCCAAAACCTCCCTTGACGATTTCAGATCTTCGGCTTTGAAGGTCGTATGGTAATACCCGTGCGAAGCGATCTCATGTCCGTCGTCCATCATCTCCCTGATCAGTTCCGGAGCATGAAGGGCAAAATTAGCTGTACAAAAAAAAGTGGCTTTCGCCTGATGTTCCCGCAATATCCGCAAAATACAGCGGGTACCTTCCTGCGAAACCCGCAACTGCTCCTCCATGGGCAATTGACAACCATGCTCCATCGGAGTATCAAATTCTTCTATATCGAAACTCAGTAATATCATAATCCTTCTGATTTTCCCAATGATCCCTTTTAAACGATCAACCTTTAAACCTTAAATGATTCTTCCCTTATTCGTCCGCCTGACAATATAGGTCGGACGATTTTTAGACTGCATAAACAGCTTGCCGACATAAATCCCCAATATCCCCAGCATAATTAACTGCAAACCTCCGAAAAATACCACACTTAACAATACCGAAGCCCAACCGGCAGCAGAATGCCCGGTAAAATAAGCATAAAGCACATAGGGTAAATACAAGATGGCGGCAACAGCCATAAACATACCGATATACATAGCCAAATACAAAGGAGAGACACTAAAGGAAGTGATTCCTTTCATGGCAAAGCTAAGCATCTTCTGAAACGTGTATTTGGTTTCTCCCGACAAGCGTTCGCCAGGCGTATAATCGATAGCATATTGCCGGAATCCCATCCACTTGATTATCCCGCGAATAAACAAATCATTCTCCCGGAAAGCAGAGAAAACATCAGCCACCCTCCGGTCTATCAACCGGAAATCGGCAGTTCCTTCCTCCATTTCCACTCCGGAAATTTTGTTCGTGAACAAATAAAACCAATGAGATGTTTTCCGCTTCATATAAGGTAACTTCTTATCCTCCCGGCGGCGGGTATACACGATATCGTAACCTTCCTCCCACTTTTTGATCAACTCAGGAATCAAGGCCGGCGGATGTTGCATATCGCAATCCAGACTGATGACACAATCCCCGTCCGCGTAATCGATTCCTGCTTTTAAAGCCGGCTGATGACCGAAATTTCTCGAAAACTCGATGTAAAAAACATGCTTCCTTTCTTGGGCGACAGACTCAAGGACCTCCAATGTCCGGTCGGTACTCCCGTCATCTATAAAAATCAGTTCATATTCGTAGGGCAAGGGCTGAAATACTTCAGCAAGCGCCTCTGTCATAGGCAGGATATTTCCCTCTTCATTATGAGCCGGAATGACAACAGATACTTTTTTCATGCTTCAATTTTTTGCAAAGGGCGATAATCCCTGAACCACATTTCATAAGATAATTTCAACCATATCAAAACACAAGGGAGAGCCTTCAAAGCATAAGGATAAACGTAGTGTACACGGAGGGGTTTGGGGAACAGATCGGAAGGCGACATACTGGTCAGTATAAAAGCAAAAACCATCAGTGCAACATCCCAGGCATTACGTTTCCATGGTGCAACGACATACCAGATAGCCACTCCGATGAAAGCGATGATATAAGTGCTCGATTCGCTTCCTGTACTGAACAAAACCGTAAACAACAACACCGAAGCCAAGAGGGTCAGACGAAAAGGTAAATGGCGGTATTGCCGGATACGCAGATAAGGGAATGCAAAAACAATCAATCCCCCCAAGATCAGCCAAATATCGGAATAGGTCGCACATTGCGAAATTTTCCGCACCATCCCCAGCAAAGAGACATTCTGCATCACCGCAAAGTTGTTAGAAGCATTTTTAACGACCAACTCCTCATACCAGGCAACATATTGAGACACGACATAGTCGGTTCCGAAAATCAACATAGGAAGCCCCGCCATGACAACAGCCCACCCGATGCAGGCCAAAATAAACTTACCTTTGTGCCGGGCAAAAAAGAAGAAAGCGAGTCCTACAATCCCATATAATTTGACAAATGTCCCCAACAAGATAAAAAAAGCCGCCCATCCCTCTTTCTCCTTCTCTATGCAGACAAAACTCAAAACAACAATGGCTGCAATAGCTATATTGAACTGAGACATAAAAAGAGCAGTCAGCAACTCATGGGCACAAAACCAATAAATGAAAATATGTTGCCCCGGTCTCAACGGCAGACGCTGAACGGCAACATACAAAAACAATGACAAAACAATCAGCCAACTCAGTAAGCCCAGCCAGAGCGGAGAGACGGCAAAAGGTGCGATCAGCAAACTGAAGAAAGGCCCGTAATGATTGACATCATGGTATTCCAAGGGATATTGGGCAAAAAGCGGCAGATGCAGAACACTGTGTTCCCATACTCCCCGAAAAATTAAAAAATTATTGTACGATCCCGGGAAAAACTTGGTAATCCATGCCACCACGGCCAATAACAACCACAACCCCAATAAAGTATTGTAGTCCTTAAAAAAAGGTTTCCTGAAAAAAGCCAGAATCTTCTCCATGCTATTATCTGTCAAAATGCATCTTACAGGAAAAACATTTATTTCCTATACAAAAGTATATAAATCCGGGGATATAGCTTACATTTGCACGATAAATATATCAAACATGACTTTATCCATAATAGTTGCCGCCTCGGAAAACAATGTCATCGGCAGAGACAACTCGCTGATCTGGCATTTGTCGGCCGATCTGAAAAGATTTAAAGCACTAACCACCGGCCATACCCTGCTCATGGGAAGAAAAACATTTCAGTCGATCGGCAAAGCCCTGCCCCACCGCAGGAATATTGTCATCACCCGCAATCCTGCGTTCACCGCAGAAAACTGCGAAATCGCTCCGGGCATACCTCAGGCACTCGCTTTGGCTTCAGACGACGAACAGGTCTTTATCATCGGCGGAGGCACCCTATACCACGAACTCTGGGAACAGGCCGACCGGCTCTACCTGACCAGAGTACACACACATGCCGTCGGAGACACCTGCATCCCCGCCATCCAACCCGGAAAATGGGAAGAAACCGGCAGACAAGATTTTACAGCAGACGAAAAAAACGAATTCGACTATTCTTTCATCGACTACAAACGGATAAAATCATAAGGAATCTATACTGCAATAGCACCTTTGATATGAGGATGCGGATCATAACCGATCAATTCAAAATCCTCATATTGAAAGCTGAAAATATCCCTTACTTCAGGATTGATGTTCATCCGCGGTAAAGTCCGCGGTTCGCGGGAAAGCTGCAGTTTGACCTGATCGATATGGTTCAAATAGATATGCGCATCCCCCAAGGTATGGATAAACTCACCGGCTTGCAAGCCGCACACCTGAGCCATCATCATGGTCAGCAAAGCGTAGGAGGCAATATTGAAAGGCACCCCCAAAAAAGTGTCTGCACTCCGTTGGTACAACTGACAGGATAACTTTCCTTGAGCAACATAAAACTGAAACAAGGCATGACACGGAGCCAGTGCCATGTTTTCAATCTCACCGGCATTCCAGGCACTGACGATTAAGCGGCGGGAATCGGGAGTTTTTTTTATGTCGTTCACCACCTGGGAAATCTGATCCAGACAGGTCCCGTCCGGACGTGGCCAAGAACGCCACTGATAACCGTATATATGTCCTAAATCCCCGTTTTCATCCGCCCATTCATTCCATATTTTCACCCCATGCTCCTGCAAATATTTTACATTCGTATCTCCCTGCAAAAACCACAACAATTCATATATTATTGATTTCAAATGCAATTTTTTAGTTGTGAGCAAAGGAAAGCCCTCCTGCAAATCAAACCGCATCTGATGCCCGAATATGCTGATGGTTCCTGTTCCGGTACGGTCTGTCTTTTCTACTCCCTCTCTGATTATCTTGTCTAATAACTCTAAATATTGCCGCATGATCGTCTTGCATTTATAAACTTTACCAATGATACAAAATTAGGCAAATTCCGAAACAAGTCACTATTTCTCAATCCTTATTCCTTCTTTTTTTCGTATCAACATCAAGCCATGCCTGACCGGAAGTAAAACATTTTCAACCCGGGGATCATCTTGTACCAAGTCATTAAACGCCCGGATTCCCTGCGTCTGAGCATCCCGGCTTTGGGGATCTATGACTTTCCCATCCCACAAAACATCGTCTGCCACGATAATCCCACCCGGCCTCAAACGGTCGAATGCCAAACGGTAATAGTCAGCATACTGCCGTTTATCGGCATCGATAAACACCAGATCGAAAGTTTCATCTAACTGCCGGAGCACCTCACAGGCATCACCGACATGAAAAATAATGCGATTTTCCAATCCGCTGCGGGAAATATATTCCCGGGTAAAATCCTCGATCTCGTCATTATGATCGATCGTATGCAGGCGCCCGTTTTCTCCCAGCCCCATCGCCATAGCAATAGCCGCATATCCGGTAAAAGTTCCGATTTCCAAAACGCGCTCAGCTCCAATCATCCGGCACAACATCTGCAGGAACTGTCCCTGCAGATTTCCCGACAACATCCTGGGACGTAAAATTTTCTGGTGAGTAGCACGGGCTAATTGCTCAAGTATTTCCGGTTCTCTGTCGGTATGAGCCTCTATATAATCTTCCAATTCGGGTTTAAGTTCCATTTTTATACGCTATATAAACCGTGCAGAACAAATATATTCTGCCCTACTCTTATTTATAAATCAATATCGTTTGTTTTTCAGGCGCCAGAATATCCCGGGCAACCTGCTGCAATAAGTCGGGACCGATTGATTCCACTTCATCGCACACGGTTTCCAAATCATCCACTTTCCCATAAATCAAAAAGCTTTTGCCGATCGACAACATCATATTCTCATAATTCTCGGAGGCCAGTGTCATTTGTCCGATCATCTGGGCTTTCGCTTTCTTCAACTGCATCCGCCCCAAAGAGACTTCGCACAATTCAGCCATTTCCTTCCGGCACAAGCGGATACACTTCTCAAGATCCGCCTCATCACAACCGAAATACACGGTAAAAACTCCCGTATCGGAATAAGGCGTATAGGACGCTTCAACATTATAAGCCAATCCGTATTTCTCCCGGATATTCAGGTTCAACCGGGAATTCATTCCTGTCCCGCCCAAAATATTCACTAGCAACGATAAAGGCAACCGTTTATCCTGAGTATAATCGTAGGCAATATTGCCTATCACACAATGATTTTGATAAGTTCCCATCTCAATCACCCGGGTCTGAGGCATATACTTCCCGGGCCGAAGACGCACCAGCGGTTGACTGACAGCCGCAATATCTCCGAAAAACTTTCTGACCAAGCGGACCAGTCTCTCAAAAGGAATGTCTCCGATAGAACTGATCACCATACGGTCCGGCCGGTAATTGCGCCTGACAAAATCCAATATGGCCTCCCTACGCAATTTTTTTACAGCTTCCTCACTTCCCAATATATTCCGGCCAATCGGATATTCCCGGTAAATCAATTCTTCAAAATCATCAAAAATCAATTCACCGGGACTATCCTTATAGGAATTGATTTCATCGATCACCACCTCTTTTTCCTTTTCGATTTCTTTTTCAGGGAAAACGGAATGAAAAACAATGTCGGCAAACAATTCCAGCGTACGTTCATAATCCCGGGGCAAAAAAGAGGCATAAATACATGTATCTTCCTTTGTGGTATAAGCATTCAATTCCCCGCCGACATCTTCCAGTCGGCTCAAAATGTGATATGCCTTTCTTTTTTCCGTGCCTTTAAAAATCACATGCTCAATAAAATGGGCTATCCCCTCCTCTTCTTTCCGCTCATCCCGGCTCCCGACTCCGATGATCAAACCACACCAAGCCGCCTTGCCGGAGATCTGCTGATGGATGATCTTCAATCCGTTTTCTAATATACAGTTTTCGTACATACTCCCTCGCTCCTGCTTACATTTATAAAAAAAGCCCTGCTTTTGGCAAGGCTATCGACAGGTATCCGCACCTTTATTATTTCTGAAATAATTTTTCAAAATCAGCCATGGAGATTTCCTGCACCTCCAACTTCACATTCTCCCGAATCACTCCGAAAATTTTATCCTCCAAAGCCCTTTCATACAAATGCTGACGCTGTTTCTGATCTTCCAACAATTTTGCAGCGAAGCCATCCAGCTGTTCATCGGTAAGTCCGTACAGACCATACTGCTGCAACTGAGCGGCAGCAATCTGACGTCCTTCTTTCTGCATATCTTCTTTTTCCACCTTCACACCGAAATCCTTCACAATTGCCGATTTCACCAATTGCCATTTAAATTCGTCCCGGTAGCCTTCAAAATCTTTCTCCACCTCTTCGGAAGTCATGTTTTCATTTACCGCTACAATCCATCTTTTCAGGAAAGCTTCCGGCAATACCACGTCTTCGTTTTTCTTGATCAGCTTTTCTTTGGCATCAATAGTAAACCGATATTCCGAGTGTCCTTTCAACTGCTTTTCTATATCGGCCTTCACCCGTTCGCGGAAATCCGCAACGTCTTTAACAGAGCCTTCTCCGTACACCTTCGTAAACAATTCTTCATTTACCTCTGCATCGACATACCGTTTGATCTCTCGGATGATAAAACAATAGTTTTCACCTGCATTTTCACACTCTTCTTTTTTCACTCCCAACATCGCAGCGAAATCGGTCTTGTTCGGATAAGCCTTAGCTGCATTGAATTTCACCTCTTCGCCCGCTTTTCTGCCCTTAAAAGCATTAAGGGCTTCCTCATCCTTTATATGCAAAACAGACATAGAGGCATCTTCATTCCGGAGACCTCCTTCTTTTACATTTCCCTCCTCATCCAGTTCAATCAGTTCTCCTTTCAGGTATTCGGTCCCCTCTATTTCATCAACAGGAATCAAACTTCCGTTACCTTTGCAAATACTTTCGATTTGCTTGTCGATCATCTCGTCATCTACCTTGATCACATAAAAAGGAACTTTTTCCCGTTTGCTCATTTTGGCATTTACTTCCGGAGCAAGTGCAATATCATAGAAAAACTCAAAATTCTCATCGTCCAGATTCAATTCCTTCTGTTCAGTTTCGTTCGGCAGCGGCTCGCCAAGAATCTGTAAATCATTTTCTTTAATGTAGTTATTCAACGATTCTCCCAATACTTTATTGATTTCATCCACCAATAAAGATTTCCCGTACATCTTTTTTACTATTCCCATCGGGGTTTTTCCGGGACGGAAACCATTCACAACGACTTTCTTCTGATAATCTTTCAGAGCCTTTTCTACGCGTCCGGCGTAATCTTCTTTCCCTAATTCAATCTTAATGGTTGCATTCAGATTGTCAATTTGGTTTTTTGTTATATTCATGCCAATTTTTGTTTCAGCGGTTGCAATCCTTTTAGATTGCAACGGTTTTACTATAATTTGCTATTACTTTTCCCTCTACCAGAAAAAAGCCACCTCACAAAAGGCGGCTTTCCCTGCTCTGTACGGGCGAAGGGACTCGAACCCCCAAGTCTCGCGACACCAGATCCTAAGTCTGGCGTGTCTACCAATTCCACCACGCCCGCGTGCCAATTTTTGACGCTGCAAAAATAACATTAAATTCCAAATACTCAAATCCTAAAATAAAAATATTTTATTTTGTATAAGAAAAAGGAAGAATCATAAAAATTTCATTCCGGATTCGGTGAGTTTCACTACATTTGCTAACATCAAACCGAATTCAACCCAATAACTTTACCATCTGATCAAGGTATGATTGAAATAAGAAATATAAAAAAAAGCTATGGACCACTGGAGGTGTTGAAAGGTATCGATCTAGTGATCCCGGAAGAAAAAATTGTTACCATTGTTGGAGCAAGCGGAGCAGGAAAAAGTACTCTGTTGCACATACTCGGCACCCTGGACACCCCCGATAGCGGTGAAATCTGGTATGACCGGAAAAATATCACCGCTTATCCTCAAAGTAAGCTGGCAGAATTCCGTAACAATAATATCGGATTTGTTTTTCAATTCCACCATTTATTACCGGAATTCACGGCCCTGGAAAATGTATGTATGCCGGCATGGATTAAAGGAGTCAGCAAGAAAAAAGCCGAACAAAAAGCACTAGAATTGTTGGAACATCTGGGACTAAAAAACAGAATCCATCACAAACCCACCGAGCTCTCCGGTGGTGAACAACAAAGAGTATCGGTAGCCCGCGCCCTCATCAACTCTCCCAAAGTCATTCTGGCCGACGAACCTTCCGGAAATCTGGACCTTCACCATAAGCACGAACTCCATCAGCTTTTCTTCTCCTTGCGCGATGAATGGAAGCAAACCTTCATCATTGTAACCCATGACGTTGAGTTGGCGGAAATGTCCGATTTGAAAATCTTGCTCAGAGACGGGAAAATTATAGACCAACACTAAAAAGGAACATAAAACAGCAAGAACAGCATTTCCAAACAAAACAGATCATCAGGAACAGCTTGTCCTGTAACAAAACAGCAGCTTTCCCAGTATACATCAACAGTCTGCCCGCTTGCAGCTTCCGCCTATAGCTTTAACCTCACTTCCTTATGCTTTGAGGTTTATTCTATAGTTTTCAAGACTGCGGCTTTTGACTTTTTTTACCTTTAACTTTTTACTTTAATCTTATTTGATTTATCTTTGCACAATTCATAAATTTAACAACTACAGAATGAAATATTCAAACGAAACAGACAAAATCAGCTACAGTCTCGGACTCAGCATTGCCAGTAATCTGATATCCTCAGGCGTAAAGACTATAAACACGGAAGCTTTTAACGATGCCATGAGTACTGTGTTTGCAGGAAAAATGCCTGAAATCATGCCGGATGAAGCCAATAATATATTGCAGGATTATTTTGATAAAATACAGAAAGAAAAAGGGAATGCCGCCCAAAAGGCCGGTGAAAAATTTCTAACGGAAAATAAAACGAAGGAAGGAGTGATTACACGATCTAGCGGCCTGCAATATAAGATTCTGAAATCCGGGAATGGTCCCAAACCCCAAATTTCGGATACCGTGAAATGCCACTATGAGGGACGGTTAATCAACGGTCAGGTATTCGATTCTTCCATCCGTCGCGGTCAGCCGGCAGAATTTCCCGTGAGCGGCGTCATTGCGGGATGGGTTGAAGCTTTGCAACTGATGCCCGTCGGATCGAAATGGCAACTTTACATTCCGTCCGGATTAGCCTATGGGACCCATGGAGCCGGCCAATCCATCGGTCCAAACGAAACCCTGATTTTTGATGTGGAACTTTTAGCCATTGTATAAATTTAATAAACATCACAAATTCAATTCAAAAACAATGAAAGCAAAAAATCTACTACTTATCTTGGCTGTCGGCACAATAGCCGTAAGCTGTAACAACAGTTCTCTGAATCAAACATCTGCATCGTTAAAAACCACTTCCGACACCGCAAGTTTTTATATCGGATACATGTACGGAACAGGCATGCAGCGCATGGGATTAAAAGATATAAACATGGAAGCGCTTGTAGCCGGCATGAACTCTGCCTTGCAGAAAAAAGAAATGGAAACGCAACCGCAAGAAATGGACATGTTTCTGAACAACTATTTACAGCAGTTGTCTATAAAACGAGCTGCAGCCAATGCAGAGAAAGGTAAAAAATTCCTGGAAGAAAATGCCAAAAAATCCGGTGTAGATACCTTAGCGAATGGTATCCAGTATAAAGTGATCAAACAAGGTAACGGTCCGAAACCCACTGCAACCGATGTTGTCAAAGTACATTATCAGGGGACTCTGATTGACGGGACGGAATTCGACTCCTCAATCAAAAGAGGCGAACCTGTAACTTTCCCCCTGAATCGTGTCATCCCTGGCTGGACAACCGCTTTACAGGCAATGCCCGTAGGTTCTAAATGGCAGGTTGTTATTCCTTCCGACCAGGCTTATGGTCCCAGAGGAAACAGCGCTATCGGTCCCAATGAAACATTGATATTCGAAATTGAATTGTTAGGAATTGAAAATCAAAATTCTAACGAAGAGAAAAAATAACTCCCGGCGCAATGCCGAAAAGTTAACTTTCCGAAAAGTCAAGAAATTGGCTTTTCGGATATTTTATTCATTACATCTTTGCTAAATCATTAATTCCAATCAGTTTAGAATGAACTACGAAATAAGCGGCAAGCTGATATTTAAAGAAGAGACGCAACACATCAGCGACAAATTCCAGAAAAGAGAATTTGTCATTGAAGTGGAAAATGAGAAAAATCCCCAATGGAATGATTTCGTAAAAATACAGCTGATCCAGGATCGCTGTGATCTGCTCGAAACAATCGAACTAAATGAAAATATTAAAGTCTATTTTAATATCCGGGGAAGAAAATGGGAAAACAAAGGTCAGATCTCTTATTTTACGAATCTGGAAGGTTGGAGAATTGAAAAATTAGCTCCCCAACAACCGGAAAATATCCCTGTCCCGGAATACCGGATAGAAGACATTTCCCCCATGCCGGAAGCCGATGACCTGCCTTTTTAAGCCCCTCTTCCAAGGCATTCAACCTCAACCTAAGAGCCCTTGACTTTTAGGTTGTTCTTTTTACAACAATTTTTGCCCATTAATAATCAATTCGAATTTTATATTCAAAAATTCGGCAGCTTTCCGGCTCAGCATCATCCGGCCTAAAAAAATCTCAAAATAATCCATAACCGCTGAAATTGTTGTATCGATTTTCAATTCCAGCACGATAGCCGTCTGATCGGCATTGAAATAAATCTTTGACTCTTCGACGGCATAATTTACCCGGTCATGGATATCAAAATTAGCAAAATCCCGGTTTCTGACTCTGCTGCGGCGGACATCAGTTTTATCCGCCAGAATCAAAGCTGCGGCAACCGGATTTACCGCAGCAGCAGTGCTCTCGTCATGATTCCCGATAGCACTGATCACTTGGGCGATCTCGTTAGCTTCCATCCCCATGTGGTCCAGCAAACGGAAAGCAAGTATCGCTCCGCTCTGGGCATGATCGATCCGGTTCACTACATTTCCGATATCGTGCATAAAACCCGCAATCTTCGCCAATTCACACAGCCGGTCGGGATATCCCAAAGTCTTCAGTATTTTTTCAGCAGTTTCTGCCGCTTTCATTACATGAGCAAAAGAATGTTCTGTATATCCCATCGCAGCCAAAGCTTTATCGGCCTGTGTGATATAACATTTTATGCTCTCATTGTTCTTCACTTTTTCAAAAGTAATAGCCATAATTATCAATTTCTTACATTTACTGTTCTTCCATCATTCCCAGCTCTCTGAACATCCGCTTATAATCCTCGGCCTTTGCATCCAACGGTTTGGGATAAGCCCGCGAAGACGAAGGCATTCGGTATAGCCTCAACAATCGGCCGTCAAAGACAAATTCGGAATATGCACCTACTTTAGGTTGTCTGGCCCCGATCAAAGTCAATACTGTATCTGTCGCCTTTTGTCCCGTCGTTGCAATAGCCCGGCATTCCGGCAATTGCCTCAATACTTCCTTCAAATCGGCCGTTCTGACAATTTCAAGGAATTTATCCGAAGCATTATCCTTCCGGCGGATCACTTCTCTACCCGAGTCCGTCAAAGCCACCCCCTTCTTTTCCAGAAATTGCCGGATTCTCGCCTCACAAAAAGATTTCTGACCGGCAGTAAGAAAATAATTCCTATCCTTAAAAAAAACCAGCCCAAAGATACGCCACATATCATTTTGAAAATTAGGATAGTAAAACTCCATGCACCAACGTTCCCGCTTGGGAGGGAAACTTCCCAGCATCAACAAACGGGCTCCCTGAGGAAAAAAGGGAGGCAAGGGATGAATCTCTGTCTTTATTTCATCTTTTTCCATGACCACAAAATTACGCTTTATTCTATTAGTTCTGCCAGCCCCTAAACCATTTATAACCGGTTCAGTCCGCAACAGCAAAATCCCGAAGTCAGATTCAGTTACCGGATTTTCCGGTTGCCTTTTAAGCAAATTTAGCTAGAACAAAAAAACGTTTGCTTCGTGCTGCGAACAGTCGGGTGCCGCCCCTTAGGAGCAGAAAACCTTTTCCAATCGAAAAAAGCGTTAATCATTATCCGGCAAGAACAAGGCTTGCTTACTTCATATCGCTGATCCTGCATACTTCCAGGAAAGAAGCCCCCCTGACATGCCCAAAACTACCTCCGATGACCAGAATCTGGTCCTCCAGTGCATAACCTTTATCCAAAAGCATCCGGGGAATGCCCATCATAAACTCATCTCTGGAACGAGGCTTTATGGAAAAATAAGGTTCTATCCCAAATGAAAGAGCGAGCTCCCTCATCACCCTCTCATCGTAGCAGCGGGCAAAAACCGGCAATCCACCCCGAAATGCCGACAGATAGCGTGCCGTACGTCCGGACACCGTATCCACCACAATAGCTTTGACCGGCAACATAGTGGTCATCCGGACAGCTACCCGCGCCAAAGCAGCGGTAATTTCATTATTAATACGTATCAAATTCCGGTTGGCATCAGGAGGAGTGGTCGACTCATTGGAGGCCGCCACTCTAGCCATCACTTTCACCGCATCCACAGGATAATCCCCATAAGCTGTTTCTCCGCTCAGCATAATGGCATCCGTGCCACTAAAAACAGCATTGGCAATATCGCTGACCTCTGCACGGGTCGGACGGGGATGGTCGATCATGGAATGCAGCATTTGAGTAGCAATAATCACCGGCTTCTTGCTTTCGATGCACTTATTAACGATCATCCGCTGGATGAGCGGTATCTTCTCGGCTTCAATTTCAATACCCAAATCACCGCGTGCAACCATCACCCCATACACATGATCCAGAATTTCGTCAATATTGTTCACCCCTTCCTGATTTTCTATCTTCGCAATAATTTTTATTTTACTGTTGTGATCGTCTAGTATCTTCTGTATCGTTATCACATCCTGCTTATTCCGGACAAAGGAATGAGCGATAAAATCAAGATTATTCTCAATGGCAAAATCTATAAACCTCCTATCCTTCTCGTTCAAGGATTCCAACTGGATATTCGCTCCCGGCACATTAATACTTTTGTGGTTCTTGATTTCCCCCGGATTCGCCGCCTCCAATTCTAACCAGCTGTTCTTTTTATCTCTTACCACCAATTCAACATCACCGTCGTCAATAAGTATCTTGTCGCCTACATGAACATCGTTGACAAAATTTTCATAAGAAACATGAATCATTTTATCTCCCCTCAGCTCTTTCTCCCCGGTCATATATACCTTGTCTCCCCTTTCCACACGCAACGGCTCTTCAATATCCGTCGTACGCACCTCCGGTCCTTTGGTATCAATCAACAAAGCAATATGCTCAGAGACCGCCCGGACATTCCTGATCACCTTCATAGCCTCATCCGGAGTTTGATGAGCAGTGTTCAAACGGACAACATTCATGCCGGCTTCATACAATTCCTTCAGAAATCCGACTTCACATCTTTTATCGGATATTGTCGCTACTATTTTTGTTCTTTTCATGTCTTGAATCTCTCTGGTTAATCTTTATATTAATCGTATATTTTATCAAATAGTTTTGATTTGCCGGCAAAATGTAATCAACAATCCTTCAAGGCCAATAAAGCCAATTCATAAGACTTCAACCCGAAACCCATAATCACCCCCTGACAGACTGGTGATAAAAAAGATACATGACGAAAAGCTTCCCGCTTGGCCGTATTAGAAATATGGACTTCAACAACCGGGGTCTTCACGGCCGAAACGGCATCAGCCAAAGCAACCGAAGTATGCGTATAGGCTCCAGCATTGAGGATTATACCATCAAAACTAAACCCCACCTCATGGATCTTATCGATCAGTGTTCCCTCTGTATTCGACTGAAAATAAGACAAACAGATTTCCGGATATTTTTTTTGAAGTTCCGCAAAATAATCGGTAAAAGTAGTATGGCCATAAATATCCGTTTCCCGTACTCCTAACAAATTCAGATTAGGGCCATTTATTATTAATATTTTCATGTCTTTTGGTTCTCATTTAAGCAAAGTTGCTCTACAAAATTAATGATTTTTCGCTTTCAGAAACTGCAATTTATAAAATTAACATATTATCCGAGCCTCTATTTCGCCCTTTTTATACATTAACAGAAATTTCAAAGCCTGATTTTTTTTAAATTTATGATTTTTAATCCATGGTACCCACAAAAACATAAACAATTGATAATATGAAAATTATTAAAAACGCATACTGAAATAAACCGCAAATTGTCAAACTTAGATTTTATCTTTCACTCATCATTGCAAATAAAAATGTTAAACTTCAGAAAATATAAATTGAATATAAAAAATATATATATCTTTAGGCATTGATTTTATCAAGGTGTGCTAACATTTTTACATTTAGATTCTAATAAAAAAATTAAAAAAATGACTTGGGATAACGCAATTGAAAGTTTCAAGACATATTTGATTCTTGAAAAGTCTCTCTCAGCTAATTCAGTAGAAGCCTATCTGAACGACATCAGTAAATTAGCAAAGTATTGTGCTGATAAACATCAGGTTAAAACTCCGGATAAAATTTCTTATGACATTCTGAAAGATTACTTAATGTATGTAAGTGAAGTGGGGGTGACAAACCGGACACAAGCCAGATGCATTTCGAGCATCCGGTCTTTTTTCAAATTTCTGGTATTCGACGGACAACTGGAAAACAATCCGACCCGTTTGCTTGAAGCACCGAAAATCGGCCGTAAGCTACCGAATATCCTGACTGTCGAGGAAATTGACTCCATGCTGAACGCCGTTGAAATGTACAAACCCGAAGGCCAGAGGAACAAAGCTATCATCGAAATGCTTTATTCCTGCGGTTTAAGAGTGTCCGAACTCATCAGCATCAAATTATCCAACATCAACTTCCGGATGAGTACAATCAAGATTGAAGGAAAAGGCAACAAAGAAAGGATGATTCCCCTGAGCAAAAATGCGAAGCAGGAAATTAAACAATACCTGAAAATGTACCGCGATTATCTGGATATTGAAAAAGGATACGAAGACATTCTGTTCCTGAACAAAAGAGGTACGGCCCTTTCCAGAGTAATGGTGTTCAACATCATTAAACATCTGGCCGATCGCGCAGGAATCAAAAAGAATGTATCCCCGCATACTTTCCGTCATTCCTTCGCCTCTCATTTGGTAAGCGGTGGCGCCGACCTAAGAGCCGTACAGGATATGCTCGGACATGAATCGATCCTGACCACAGAAATTTATACTCACTTAGACGATCATTACCTGAAGGATACGATCAATAAATTTCACCCGCGGGCAAAAGATAATGCCGATCCGAAAAAATAAGTAAAAAAAGAGCGTTTGAAACGCTCTTTTTTTTTACTTTCGCAAAAAAAACAAATGGATCCGAATGAAGAAATAATCAAAAAGATTCAAAGCAACGACCCCGAACAAATCGATGAAGCACTCCGGATCGTCAAGGAAAACGGCGATCTGACCATTGCGCGTCTCCTGCTCGGTCAATTGGGCCAAATTAGTGATCATCATACGATAACCCATCTCATCAATCTATTAGCGGATATCAAAGAGAATAATTTCCGGGATTTATTGATACAACAGCTAAACGAAACCGGAGAACCCGCCGTTCAATGTCATTTATTACGGATCATCTGGGAATCTTCACTTGATTACTCAGCTTACCTCGACCTCTTTCTGCAATTTTTAAGTCAGGGAGATTTCACCGTAGCCTTCGAAGCTTCCACGGTAATCGAAAATATGGTCAACCATTTAGACAATATACAAAATGAAAAACTCCGTCAATTCATAGCCACTTTTCCTAAAGACAAACTCTTTCTGATTGAAAACATCCACGAAGAAATGCACCATTGTCAGGAAGAGGAGGAAGAAAACTAAACTTTATTTTCTGCCTCCCACCAATACCGGATCTGTTCTAATTTCTCTTCCTCTGTCAGTTCTGCATTCAGCCAATGAATACAGAATCCTTCCCTTTCCATTTTCCTGAACCAAGTCATCTGCCGCTTGGCAAACTGATGAATGGCAACGTTCAACCGACTGACCATATCTTCATAACTCAATTTACCCGTAATGTACAAAGTCAGGTATTTGTATTCCAGTCCATAATATATCAAGTCCTCTGCTTCCACACCGCTTTCAAGTATTCTTCTCACTTCTTCTATCATCCCGTTTTGCAAACGCTCGTGCAATCGGCGGGTGATCCGCTCCCTCCTCGCTTCTCGGCTGAGGTCAATTCCAACAATTAAAGAATTAATTTTGGGAAAATATTTTTCTTCATAAGGATGCGAACGGTAGTATTCCTCAATCTCAATGGCACGTATAGCCCTTTTGGGAGTATCAATCTCTGTCGTATTATGCAAACTTTTATAGGTTGCCAGCCGCCCGGCCAGTTCACTCAAACTCATGCCTTCCAAGCTCTTCCTTAAGTTGTCATTTTGCGGAACAGCCAACAATTGATAACCTTTTAATACAGCTTCGACATAAAGTCCGCTTCCACCACACAAAACAGGAAGTATCCCCCTCCGGCAACAATCCTCCCATACCTTTAAAAAATCGGCTTGGTACTCAAAAACATTATATTTATATCCAGCCTCTACAATATCGATCAGATGGCAAGGTATCGTTCTTCCTCCCAGACAATACTCTCCCAAATCTTTCCCTGTGCCGATGTCCATTCCCCGGTAAACTTGACGGGAATCTGCACTTATAATTTCTCCCCGGAATTTGTCCGCCACTCTCACGGCTAGGGCTGTTTTACCGCTTGCCGTAGGTCCTACAATACTGATCAGATTAAACATTTTAGCCACCATTAACGTATACGGTCTGCAAAGGTAATGAAAATCCGGTACGTTGGCTTTATCGTCCGCCGGGCAACAGACAAAGAAACGGATATTCCCATGAAACACCCCGTAATCTCAAAAAAGAAAAAAAAATTCAAAAAAAGAAATCTGGTTCAATATTACGGAAATTTTATAATTAAACTTTATATTTGTGAAGGGATTACAAACAACTAAACTATGATGAACGACGAAAACATACTGATCCGGGCATTGGAGCCTGAAGACCTTGAATACCTGTATAAATGGGAAAATAATATGGATTTATGGGATGTCAGCGACACCCTTACACCCTTTTCACATTATACGCTCAAAAAGTATATCGAAAATTCACACGAAGACATTTACACCAGTAAACAATTGCGCCTGATGATTGTCAGACTGGACACCCAAGAGCCTATCGGATTAATCGACCTTTATGATTTCGACCCTTATCATCAACGGGCCGGTCTGGGCATTATGATCCACAATATGGAAAACCGCAAACAAGGATACGCTACGTCAGCCATTAAGCTAATGCTTGACTATTGCTTCGAAACATTAGGCCTTAACCAGGTGTATAGTAGTGTGCCCAGTTGTAACGTGGCCAGCCTGAAATTATTTGAAAATACCGGATTCACACGGACAGGCTACCGGAAACAATGGCTGAAAAGAGGAAACGAATGGGAAGATGTCATTTATTTCCAGCAGCTTGCATCTACATGGAATAATAATTAACATACTTTTTACACCGGGGCTCTAAACTTACATACAAAACCTTTGTCTCATTCATTGTAAACAACTTATTGAGAAATTAATAAAAAGACAAAATGATGAAAAAGGCTTTATTTTTAACAGCTGCTTTATGCGTATTTTTAATGCTGAGCGTAAGTGCCCAACAAAGAGGACCACGTGAAAAACTTACGCCAGAGCAACGAGCAGACAAAATGGTGACACGTTTGAATGAAGAATTAAAACTCTCGGATAAACAACAGACAGAATTAAAAACATGGTTTACCGAATCATTCAAAAAAAGAGAAGAGAATTTTCAAAAGAATCAAAATCAGAACCGGGAAGCCATGCGTGCCCAAATGCAAAAAAAACGCGAAGCCACGGACGCGAAGTTAAAAGAAGTGCTAACAGCAGATCAATATAAAACATATAAAGAAAATCAAGAAAAACGACTGAAAGAAAGACAACACCCCAAACCCAACAACTCCAACAGACGAGGCGGCGGATATCCGCGCAACTGACAAACAACTCATAGCTTAATTGAGATCTTGCTTGAGGGCATGTGAAAATGAAAATTTTGACATGCCCTCTTTAGGTGTGTCAGAATAGATGATATGCAAAGCGATAAGGGTGAGGCTGAGGAAGCATTCCGGAGTATGCAACCGAAGACCAAATCCCTAAAGCAACGTCACAGATTGCCTATTACGATACACCGCCATTCTTATTTTGTCAGATCTCCGACAATGCGCCGATATTGTTTCATCAGCTGATTGCTGTCTTCCAAGTGAGGCACAGCATATTTTCGTATATCAAAAATCGGAAAAGCAGGAACTTCTATATGATGGTTCCTGCAATAATCTACTGCAATTAAAAGAATCTGAAAATCATAAAAAAGTCGATTGAAATAGAAAGAGTTCAACATATCCTCTTTGTCCACATCAAATTTCTCACACAAGCGGAGGATAAACATAAATACGAGCACCTGCTCACAATCTGCCTCATAACGAACATTATGGATAAAGTCCGGAACAGACCAGAATTTCACCCAAATATCAGGCAGACGATCTGTTGTTGTACCGGGATGCTCTCTAATATAATCAAAACTCCACGATAGCATATTAATTTCCGAAGGAGTAAATTTTGTATACATATCTTAAATATTTATCAATAATTAACCTAAAACCAAAACTTACGTTACAATCAGACGCAGAATAACAAGATATATATTGCCAATTGGGCCGCAAATAATTCCTTTCTTTACAAAATACTTATACATTATGAAATCTAAGATAAAATTATTTGTTATAGAACGAGTTAAAACACGACGGCACGAATTGGGCATGAGTCAAAGATACCTAGCCGATTGTCTTAATGTTTCTCATAGTTTCATACAACAAATTGAAGACCCGGAGTCAAATGCAACATATAACCTCGACCATTTGAACGAAATTGCTAAAGTTCTCAAATGTTCGCTAAAGTATTTTATGCCAGAACAGCCCTTGTAATTTTTATTCCTCATTTCCAAAATTTACCAGCACACCATAATATCACTTCAAAAATGACCAGAAAATTTCCCTAACGGGAAAAACATTCAGCATCTCCGGAATTCTTAATACAGAAAATAATCTTACTTCAAAGCAAAAAATACAATTTTTAATACAGTAACAGAATAAAACAACGGTTTCGCCCGCCCCGTTATCTGATACTCTGAAAGTATGTAGATGCATTACACATTCTACACGGGAGACGAAACTGTATATTAATAACGGGCATTAAAATAATGCCCGTTACAACAAGCAAGTTTCCCCACTTCCAAAATATTTATCAGACCTTACAAAGATATAAATTTTTATTACCAACCTAACAAAGAGTCCTATAAAGTTTATATTTTCACACACGACTCTTTCACTTAACTCAAAAATACAGACACATTCCCATTACCCGTTTCAGCACGAATAGTGTAAGCTATTATTCTATGAATATCAATCAATTGTATTTAGTTCAAATTTTAAATTTTTGTCATTTTTGAGATAGGAAGCGCATGAGCCTTGTAAAGCTCATGGAGATGTTTCGCATCAACTCGGCAATGCCTCTGGTCTTGTCAGAGCGATTCTTTCTGCGTCCTCTTCATATAAACAGTGCATGCACGATTCTTTGGAGGGTATCAGGATTCCGGACCGTTCTCATGGTTTTGCGTTTTATTTTGTCCTGTAGAAAATTGCAGTCAAGAGCTACATTGAAACATAACAATGAAGAACTCAGCAATACGAACGGTTGTTATCCCGTTACCCGATTTTCAAGCCATCCGAATAACCATCACGCCGACCTGACATTCCAAGTACGGCATAATGAGAGCGTCACTACGCCGTAATGACACGCTCGATACGCCGTACTTGAATAATTAACTCAAGTATTATTATTGACCAGCTTTTATCAAACAGATCTACGGCAGCACATACCTGTCCGAACGCTCTTGCGCCGTCACAAAAGTCTTTAAAACATTTTTTAATCCAACTTAAGCTGTTCCTAAAATTTTCATTTACTTTTGTATAGCAAGCTTCGTCTCATATCAGAAACAATTATTCATTCAAATCATATTCAAATTTTCAGAGCAACATGAACAACAACACTGGTTATCCAAGCAAAAGTAAAGCATTCCTATTTGTTTTCATCTTTATGATTGTGTTTTCATACAGAGCAGTGCAAGCGCAACAGCAAAATGAAAATATTGACTCCAATACACCAACAATCCAAGATCGGCCCTCCATTCTTGAAGCCCGGAAAATCAATCCAACCACAGTAGAACTTATTCTTTCGGACCGACAAATCATGACCATTGATTTTTACAGCGATCATATTTTCCGGATTTTTCAGGACAACAAAGGAGACATTTTGCGTGATCCGGCCGCCAATCCTCCAGCTCAGATATTAGTCGGTCAACCCCGGAAAAAAGTCTCCCAGTTAGAAATAAAACACGACAAACAATCGATCGACATAGTTACTCCCGAAGTGAAAATATCATTCGATAAAAAAACGACCCTCTTTACGGTGACCAATTTACAAACCCGGCAAGTAGCCATCAAAGAAATTGCGCCGGTACAATTCGAAGATAAAAAGGTGACCCTCAGACTGGAAGAAAATTCGGAAGAGTATTTTTTCGGTGGCGGAGTGCAAAACGGACGTTTTTCACACAAAGGGAAAGCGATAGCCATCGAAAATCAGAATAGCTGGACTGACGGAGGTGTTGCTTCGCCCACACCTTTTTATTGGTCTACCCAAGGCTACGGAATGATGTGGTATACTTTCAAAAAAGGGAAATACGATTTCGGAGCTGAAAAAACAGGCATAGTGAAACTTTATCATGAAACCGATTACCTGGACCTGTTTTTTATGATCAACAACGGCCCCGTAGCCCTGTTGAATGATTTTTATCAATTAACAGGGAATCCGGTATTATTGCCCAAATTCGGCTTTTATCAGGGGCATTTAAATGCGTACAACCGGGATTACTGGAAAGAAGACGAAAAAGGCATCCTCTTTGAAGACGGGAAACACTATAGAGAAAGCCAGAAAGACAACGGCGGTATAAGAGAATCACTGAATGGAGAAAGAAATAATTACCAGTTTTCAGCCCGTGCTGTAATCGACCGTTATAAAAACCACGATATGCCCCTGGGCTGGATTCTCCCCAATGACGGTTACGGTGCAGGCTACGGACAAACGGAAAGTTTAGACGGCAACATACAGAATTTGAAAAATCTGGGAGACTATGCCCGTCGACACGGGGTACAGATCGGTTTATGGACACAATCTGCTTTACATCCTAACCCGGAAGTCAGCGCTTTATTGCAAAGAGATATCGTCAAGGAAGTCAGAGATGCCGGAGTACGTGTACTGAAAACCGATGTTGCCTGGGTGGGAGCAGGATATTCCTTCGGTTTAAACGGAGTAACCGATGTAGGTCTTATTATGCCATATTACGGAAATGACAGCCGTCCCTTCATCATATCCCTCGATGGCTGGGCCGGCACTCAACGTTATGCAGGCATTTGGTCCGGAGACCAAACCGGAGGGGTTTGGGAATATATCCGTTTCCATATACCGACTTACATCGGCTCCGGTCTTTCCGGACAACCCAACATCACCTCCGATATGGACGGAATTTTCGGCGGGCGGAATCTGGTCATCAATACCCGCGACTTTCAATGGAAAACATTCACCCCCATGCAACTGAATATGGATGGCTGGGGTTCAAACCCCAAATATCCGCACGCACTGGGAGAACCGGCAACTTCCATCAATCGCTGGTATCTGAAACTGAAATCCGAAATAATGCCGTATGCTTACAGTATTGCCAAAGAGGCCGTAAACGGCTTGCCCATGATCAGGGCCATGTTTCTGGAATCTTCCAATGCCTATACGCTCGGTAAAGCAACGCAATACCAATTCATGTACGGACCTTACTTTCTCGTTGCTCCCATCTACCAAGCTACCCGGTCCGACGAAAAAGGCAATGACATCAGGAATGGCATCTATCTGCCACAAGGCAACTGGATCGATTATTTCACCGGAGACAAATATGAAGGCAACCGCATACTGAACAATTTTGCAGCTCCTCTGTGGAAATTACCCGTTTTTGTAAAAAGCGGCGCCATTATTCCATTGACGCATCCTCATAACAATGTCACAGAAATAAACAGCAATCTGCGAATTTATGAACTCTACCCCGAAGGCCACACCACATTCACCGAATATGATGATGACGGAAGCACAGAAGCTTATAAAACAGACAAGGGAGTCACCACTTTGATCGAATCAAAAGCCGATGCTAAAAACAATGTACAAATAATCATTCATCCTACTCAGGGAAATTTTGCGGGATTCACCAAAGAAAAAATGACGGAATTCAGAATCAACGTTACCGCTAAACCGAAAAAAGTAACAGCTTTAATCGGAAAAGATAGAATAAAACTGACAGAAGTACGGATAAAAGAAGATTTTCAGAAACAGGAAAATGTATATTTCTACGATGTTTCACCTGATTTGAACCGATTTTCAACCCCGGGGAGCGACTTTGAAAAGAAGGTAATCACTAAAAATCCCCAATTATTGGTGAAATTGGCTTCCACAGACATTACAGCTGCCCCTACAACACTGAACATCGAAGGGTTTATTTTCACCCCTACCGATAAATACAAAGTGAGCAGCGGACAACTAACGGTCCCCCAAGCACAGATTACGGAGGCTAACACAGAGGCCTATACCTTAAAACCCACGTGGAATAAAGTAGAAAATGCAGACTTTTACGAAATAGCGTTCAACAACATGCTTTATTCTACAATCACAGCTACAGAACTGTTATTTGAAGATCTGAAAGCAGAGACCCTTTATAATTTTAAAATCAGAGCTGTCAATAAAGACGGGCATTCTGAATGGGCATCATTCGGCACCACGACCAAAGCCAACCCATTGGAATTTGCTCTTCAAGGAATCATCGGTGAAACTACAGCAGAAAATCAGGGAGGGCAGAAAATCAATAAATTGTTCGACTATGACGAAAACAACACTTGGCACACCCTATACGGAGTCAATTCCGTTCCTTTTGAACTGATCATGGACCTGAACACCATCAATCAGTTGGATAAGTTCCATTATCTGCCCCGCACGGACGCAGGCAACGGTACAATCCTCCGGGGAACCGTATTCTATAGCATGGATAAAGAAAACTGGGCAGAAGCAGGAGCTTTCGATTGGGGCAAGAACAATGAAGTGAAAATATTCTCTTTCAAAGAGCGTCCAACCGCACGCTACATCAAGCTATCCGTCACTTCGGCCCTGGGAGGATATGGCTCCGGCAGGGAATTATATGTGTTCAAAATACCTGGAACCGAAAGCTACCGCCCGGGAGACATCAACAACGACCGCCTGATCGATATGAACGACTTCACCTCGTATATGAATTACACCGGATTACGCCAGGGTGATGCGGATTTCGAAGGATACGTAAGCAACGGCGATGTCAACCGCAACGGACTGATCGATGCTTATGACATTTCAGTAGTCGCCACTCAGTTAAAAGGAGGAGCAGGGAAAAAGAAAAATGAAAAGATGGAAGGCACACTGAAAATCAGCACAGCAAAACAAAACTACAATAAAGATGAAATCATCGAAGTGCAGGTACAAGGAAACGGACTCAAAGCCGTAAATGCAATTAGCTTTGCCCTTCCCTACAATCAACAGGATTATGAATTCGCAGGAGCGGAACTGAAAAATATGAAGGGAATGGAAAACCTGACTAACGACCGGCTGCATACCAATGGAATGAAAGCCATATACCCAACCTTTGTAAACCTGGGTGATAAAGAAACGCTGGAAGGTTCTGAAAATCTTTTTACCCTGAAATTTAAAGCCAAACGGAAATTAAAATTCAATCTGAAAGCCATAGACGGTATGCTCGTCGACAAACAACTCCATACGCATAAATTTTAATAGCCGTATACATTAATTACCTAGAGGGTGTCCGACAATTTTTGGACACCCTCGTTATTTGTATCCCAATCTGAGACCGGGAGCAACTATCCGATTCTCAAAAACTGAGTTAACTTCTATTAGGGATAGGCCCATGGGAAAGTCAACCAAAATCTGAAAAGAATAGAATTCACGGTTCTTGCATTTAACTCAAAAATACAGACACCTTCCCTTACCCGTTTCAGTACGAATCGGGTAAGTTTTTATTCTATCTCGTTTTTAAACGAAAGAGCCATGTGATATATATGTTAAAATAAACGTTATCTTATACGGGGGAAGAAAAACTGCAGGAGCGTGCCCGTGCCCTGCTGACTTTGCTGGATGGCTTTGAACTGAGCCGTGACACCGCCTTGCTGGACCGCGTGCTTGAACTGGCCGGAGCCTTTGGGGCACGAAGGCTGTCCGCCAGGAAGTGCTCACGCGCAATCCCTACAGCCGGATCAGCTACACCGAATATATAGAACTGAAAAGACACCGGAGATGAATTCCGTGAGGGAATATCCTGCGGGCTTCGCTCCGGAAGCCTTACCCGTGAAGGGAATGGTATGCTGCTGTCATCCGTCAGGTGATCCCGGCCGGGAATTTTTAATCTGCCACCGTATTGAAGCCGATTCCATGCGGGAAAACTTACTCTACGGTCGTAGAGTGCCCGATTCCATGCGGGAAAATCACCCTACCGCGGTGGAGTATGTTTTCCCCGCCGGGTATTGCTTGTAGACGGCCGTTGTTTAGCTTTTCCCTGCGGGGATGAGCTGTCGGCAGCCGTCTGCTTATTTTCCCAGCCGGGGGCAACCTGTTGAC
>CAZMAE010000002.1:0-8814 GCA_964564205.1 uncultured Odoribacter sp.
GGCCGGGAAGTCAGCCCTCCTCCGCCAAACGGCTCTGATCGTTATCATGGCCCAGGCGGGATGTTTTGTTCCGGCCGAAGCCGCCAGCATCGGATACGTAGACAAAATTTTTACCCGTGTAGGAGCATCAGACAACATTTCACAAGGAGAATCCACCTTCATGGTGGAAATGAACGAAGCCGCCAATATCCTGAACAACATATCCGACCGCAGTCTGGTGCTGTTCGATGAATTGGGACGCGGCACCTCCACCTACGACGGAATATCCATCGCCTGGGCCATCGTGGAATACTTGCATGAACACCCCAAATATCACGCCAAAACTTTATTTGCCACCCATTATCACGAACTGAACGAAATGGAGCGCTCGTTTAAGAAAATCAAAAACTTTAACGTCTCCGTGAAGGAGATGGGACAAAAGGTGATTTTCCTGCGGAAACTGATTAAAGGAGGTTCCAACCATTCCTTTGGCATACAAGTAGGTAAAATGGCCGGCCTCCCCCAATCGGTAATCAAACGGGCCACTGAAATCCTCAAACAATTGGAAGACGACAAGGGCAAAAACGAAATTGTCCAAAAGAATGTCAGTTCCATCGCCTCCGCCCGGGAAGGAATGCAATTAAGCTTTTTTCAACTGGACGACCCGGTATTGACACAAATCAGAGACGAAATCGCAGGATTGGATATCAATAGCCTGACGCCTCTCGAAGCATTGAACAAACTCAGCGAAATCAAGAAAAGTGCAGGAATCTGACCCGGCGGCTATTCAAGCACCATTTTATGAATCACCACGTCTTTTAAAGGACGGTCCTGATCATCAGTCTCCACTGCTGCAATTTTATCGACAATCTCTATCCCTTCGGTTACTTCGCCGAAAATAGTGTACTCCCCATCCAAATGAGGAGTACCTCCCACGGTCGTATAAGCTGCGATCTGTTCTTCAGTCAAATGAAGCTCCACCCCTTTGAATTGTTCCCTCGCTGCATCAGACAGTTCCTGATTTATCTTCATCAGGCTCCCGTCATCTCCGGCACTCTGATATCTGGCCATTTCTTCCTGCCGGGCAGTTTTCAACCGTTCCAAAAGCGCGGTATAACGTCTCTCATTGATTTTTTCAACCGCTTCGGTCAATTCCTGCCGGGAAAACACCTTTCCCTGAACGATATAGAAATGAGAACCGCTGGACTTCCGGTCCGGATTGACATCGTTTCCCTCACGAGCAGCCGCCAAAACACCTTTTTTATGAAAATAGGCAGGCAGGATTTCCGCCTGTAACGTATAACCGGCATCCTGTTCGCCCAACAACACTCCCGGCCGGGCTCCTTTGGACGCGGGATCGCCAGCCTGTATCATAAAATCGCGGATTACCCGATGAAACAACATCCCGTCATAATATCCTTCTTTCACCAGTTTGACCATATTATCCCGGTGAATAGCGGTTTCATCATACAATTTTAACCGGATTGTCCCTAAAGAAGTTTCCATCCGTATCATTTTCCCGTCCTTTTTCTGGCAGGCAACACCCAGTAACGCAATTGCAACAATCAAAATTAACTTATTCATATTTTCAGGTTTAATTAGCATCAGGTTACAAAATTAATGGATTATTCGGAAACTGACTCATTTTTATTAAATTTGTAGCATAGTAAAGAAATCTGTACAACCAAAATTTACGAATGAAACTCAACTGGATTTTCGCATTAGGAATCGTACTCTGGGGATGCAACCGCCAGGCTTTGCCCGATAAATACCTGAGTAAAGAGACCGTTACCCGGAAAACTCAAGCCTTATCCCAAACAAACGCCACTCCGGCTTCCCCTCTTCCTGACACTCCTGCAATTGCCAACCCTCCCCAACAGAGCAAGCTCCGTTACCACATCATCGTCTCCAGTTTCGGCGCTTCAGAAAAAGCCTCTGCTGAAAAATTAGCAAACCAATTAAAAGCAAAAAACTTTCCGGCAAGCCTTCTTTTTTCATCGCAGCGCTATCGGGTAAGCATCGAGGACTTTTCAACGGAAGCAGAAGCCGGTACGGCATTGAACAAATACAAAGAAATCATGAAACGGCAGGATCTTTGGATTTTAAAAACGGATTAATGGACAAGCATGCCCAGTACAAAACAAAATCCGAATAAAAAACCTGAATAAACCTGCAAGGGAGTATGTTTTTTCAATAAAAGCCTGGCAGAAGCCAGCAAGCCCGACAACAACAAAAACAACACTAGGCATCCCTGAATATCGCCGGGATATTTTAAACCCATACTCAAAATAAAACCACACAGTCCTCCCATAGCTGTCATATGCATGCTAATTTTCCAACGGAGCGTAATGACCGAAAAGACGGACAACAAAATGATCAGAATCAAATATAGCTGCTGCACAATGCCGGATTGTGCCACCATACCCAAGAACCAGAAACCGGCAAAAGCAGCCCCTACCGTCACCAATACCGGATAGATCCTTTCCTGTTTGTCGTCCAGAGAATAACTCCGTATTAAATGGAAATGCCTGAGCAAGGGCAAACTCACTATCGGTATAACAACCAGAAAGACAAAAGTGACTAACAAACAATTCCATTTAGTTGTCGCAGGAAGTAAAACGAATACAGAATGGCTGAACAGGAAAATAAGAACATAAACAGGGATTAACATAGGATGCAAGAGATATGAAATCATTACAGCTCCCTTTTTTACTATTCCAAAACTTCCGAATCCTGACATTGCTTTCTGTTTACATTTCTCTACGTAATCTGGCCACGGGTATATCCAGCATCTGACGGTATTTGGCCACTGTACGACGGGCAATCTGATAGCCTTTCCCTTTCATCAGAACCACCAGTTCGTCATCCGTCAGAGGTTTCTTTTTATCTTCCTCATCCACCAACAACTTCAATGCATTCTTTAATTCGCCAGTACTTACTTCCTTTCCACTAGTAGTTTGCATGCTTCCTGAAAAAAAATCCTTCAAAGCGTATATACCAAACCACGTCTGCACGTACTTTGAATTGGAAACCCTGGAAATAGTGGAAACGTCCAAACCGGTAACATCTGCAATATCTTTGAGAATCATCGGTTTAAGAGCTCTTTCATCCCCGGTCAGAAAAAATTGCTTCTGAAACTGAACGATAGCTGTCATTGTCAGCATCAAAGTGTTGTTCCGCTGCTCTACGGCATCGATAAATGACTTTGCAGAATTCAATTTATACTTCACAAAGGACACCACATCTTTTTTACTTTTGGCAGATTCCTTATTTTTATACTGGTTCAATAAGTTCAAATACGATTTGTTGATTTTCAATTCCGGGATCTCCCCTGAGTTTAAACTCAACTGTAATTCTCCGTCCACCAAATCCAAAATAAAATCAGGAATAATTTTTTCGGCCTCCCGTCCCAAAGAGGACTCTATGCCACTTCCACCAGGTTTAGGATTCAATTTCAGGATTTCATCGATTGCCAGTTTCAATGCTGAATCGCTCAGCCGCAACCGTCGGGATATTTTCTCGTAGTGTTTCCTCGAAAATTCTTCAAAACACTCTTTCAGAATCAACTTTGCATCCTGCCACAGTTTATTGTCAGGATTTTCCAACAGCTTGTGTTCCAGCTGCAATACCAGGCATTCCCGCAAATCCCGGGCTCCTACTCCCGCCGGTTCAAACTCCTGGATGATCTTTAACAACCGCAGAATCTCCGCTCCGCTGACTTCAATGCCCGCACCGAAAGCAAGATCATCGACAATATTTTCAATATCCCTGCGCAAATATCCGTCATCATCGATATTTCCGATAATGTATTCGGCAATCTTCCGTTCACTGTCAGACAACGCACGGGTCCCCAGCTGGGCGATCAAGCTTTCACGGAACGAGGAAATCTGCGAATAAGTAAATTCACGGCTGTCCTCATCTTTGGAGCTATTAGAAGAAGTCAAACGGTACTCAGGGATATCATCATCGTCATCTCCCATATAATCTTCCAAAGAAAATTCATCTTCGTGATTATACTCCTCTCCGTCCGATGCAAATTCCTCAAAATCCTCCTGCTCGTCTTCCGCATCTGTCATCTCCTCATCTTCCCCGGCTTCCGGCTTTTCCTCCTCTATTTCGAGCAAGGGATTTTGCTCCAACTCCTCTTTTATCCGTTGTTCCAATTGATACGTAGGGAGCTCCAACAGCTTGATCAACTGTATCTGAAGGGGATTGATCTTTAGACCCAACTTTTGTTGTAAACTTTGCTTGAGCACCTATACCTGTTTTTATAATCTAAAAAAAAGAGTGCGACCGGAGGAATACCAGCCGCCCTCCTTACACCATCACTAAAATTCTGCATTCTTCGGCGTACGCGGGAAAGGAATCACATCCCTGATATTCCCCATACCGGTAACAAACAGCAACAAACGTTCAAAGCCAAGCCCGAAACCGCTATGCACAGCCGAACCAAACCGGCGGGTATCCAGATAATATTGCATTCCCTCGAGGGGTATGCCCACCTCATTCATGCGGGCAACCAACTTTTCCAGATTTTCTTCCCGTTGCGAACCTCCGATAATTTCGCCGATCTGCGGAAATAAGACATCCATTGCAGCAACTGTCCTGCCGTCCGGATTCTGTTTCATATAAAAAGCCTTGATCTCCTTAGGATAACCTGTTAATATCACAGGCTTTTTAAAATGCTTTTCCACCAGATAACGTTCGTGCTCACTTTGCAGATCGACCCCCCAACCGTCCACAGGATACTGGAACTTACCGGTTTTATTCGGTTTACTGTTCATCAGGATCTCTATCGCATCGGAATAGGTCACTCTTTCGAAAGCATGAGTCAACACGAAATTCAATTTTTCGATCAATTCCATCGAACGTTCCTCAGCCTTCTTATTTTTTTCTTCCTCCTGCAAGCGGGCACTCAAGAATTTCAGATCATCCATGCAATGCTCCAAAGCATACCGGATCAGATACTTCAGGAAATCTTCAGCCAGATCCATATTGTCGTTCAGGTCGTAAAATGCAGCCTCCGGTTCAATCATCCAAAACTCGGACAAATGCCTAGTCGTATTGGAGTTTTCCGCCCTGAACGTCGGACCGAAAGTGTAGATTTTCCCCAGAGCCATAGCTCCCAGCTCACCTTCAAGCTGTCCGCTCACCGTCAGGTTGGTCGATTTACCGAAAAAATCCTGTCTGTAATCCACTTCCCCATCTTCAGTCAAAGGAGGATTTTTAGGATCCAGTGTCGTTACCCTGAACATTTCCCCCGCTCCTTCACAATCCGAAGCTGTAATTAAAGGAGTATGCAAGTAAAAAAAGCCATGATCGTTGAAATATTGATGTATAGCAAATGCCATAGCATGGCGGATACGAAAAACAGCCCCGAAAGTATTGGTCCGGAAACGCAGATGGGCCACTTCACGCAAAAATTCAAGACTGTGTTTTTTAGGCTGAATGGGGTATTTATCCGGATCCGCCTCTCCCAGCACTTCTAATTCGGCTGCCTGGATCTCATGAGCCTGACCGCTCCCGGTGCTTTCCACCAATACTCCTTTCACATGAATAGCAGCGCCTGTCGTCACTTTTTTCATCAACTCCTCCGAAAAATTATTCATGTCAACGACTACCTGTATACTATTTATCGCAGAACCATCGTTTAAGGCAATAAAATTCACCTGTTTATTTCCCCTTTTGGTTCTTACCCAACCATTGATTTCCACTTCTTTACCGCATTCCACTGATTGCAGCAGTTCCTTGACTGACAATTTTTTTGTGCTCATCTTTTTACACATTATAATCGGTTTATATCTTATTCCGCGTCACTTTAACCAACATGGACCGACAAAAATAATAAAATAAGGATAAAAAACATAGCGGCTCCCGACTTTACATGAATAATTCACTGAAAATCGCATCGGAGATGAGCCATCCTCTTTCCGTCATACACAATTTTTCACCCGACCGATACATAAAACCATCTTTGCAATAGTTATCGATATTCCTTGCCATCCGGTTCCATTCATCCGGATACTTTTTCGCTAACCATGCCGGCTCTATTCCCCATTGCGTTCTGAAATTGGTCATCAAGTATTCATTAAATCTATCCTTTTCCGTTAATATTTCTTTTTCAAAGCATAAAATATCTTTATCTAAACTATCGATATACCTCTTCAAATGTGCCACATTCCATTGTCTCGAATCAATATCATAGGAATGCGCCGCCGCTCCCAACCCAAGATAAGGTTTCTGTTGCCAATAAGCGGTATTATGCCTCGAATACTTAAAGTTTCTTGCAAAATTAGATATCTCATAATGCTCGAAACCAATGCTTTTTAAATAATCACAAACCAACAGGTATTGTTCTGCAACGATGTCTTCATCCTGCGGGTGGAAAGTTCCCTTTTTGAGCCGATGTTCGAAAACCGTACCCGGATCAATGCTCAACATGTAAACAGACAGATGAGTAACCGGCAACTGCCCGATGATGTCGAGATCCCTGCACAAATCGGCCCCGGCATATCCCGGTAATCCTATCATCAGATCGATGCTGATATTCCGGAATCCCCTCCGGTAAGCCTCCTCCACCGCCCTTATAGCGCATTGTGCCGTATGTCTGCGATTGATCCTCTTCAACACCTCATCATTCAAAGACTGTACCCCCATGCTCAACCGGTTAAATCCCAGCGCCATCCATCCATCCAGGTTTGTCGGGTCGACATCTTCCGGATTTACCTCGATCGTACGCTCGATATTCTTTTCTAAATGATAAATATTATCCAGTGTAATAACTATTTGATTAAGCTCATCTAAAGACAGACACGAAGGTGTACCGCCACCAAAATAGAGTGTCCGGACATCCTCCGAACCCAAATATCCTTTGCGCAATTCCGCTTCTTTACACAACGCCTCGATATAGCGTTTTTTCAATTGCATCGATGCTACCGAATAAAAACCGCAATAATAACATTTGCTCTGACAAAAGGGAAGGTGAATGTAAATTCCCATAAGATTTTCTTTCCTTATATAACAAATGAACAAACTGGTTGCACAAAATAAGGCAAACAGTCCCAATGATCATACATCTTAAACGCTGAGCCATACTTTGACTTACAATTCTCAAAATTATAAAAATTTGCAACCTCAACGCAACCTTCTCACTTTTATCACAAATAAAAAAATGTGCCATGCAAAAATAATGTTCGGGAATGGTTACAACTATTTACTATCAGATGCTTCTGATACAGTTTGGATTTATGATGATACCCGAAAGCGACTAATGGAATTTAATATCAAAGGTGGAGATATTGCCCTGAAATGTTTATGTATTGACGAAAAAACAAAAGAAATTTTTGCTGTAGGTTATGACCAAGAAAGAAGTTTCTTTTTGGTAAAAACGCAATTCAGTATCAACTAACCATATATGTCAACTTCACCTCAACCTGAAAGATATAATAGACACGGTTCAATCAGATTCAATCAGATTTGCGGGAAATAAATAAACCTTTCCCACAAAACTTTTGATAATAAAGAATCTTTGATTAAATTTGCCCTTCATTTTGGAGTGGTGCACACTTTAAACTGCAAGACTGAACCTTAGCCATTTATCTTGCAGGCACATTTCCGGGACGGGATTTTTGGTCTGCCCGACTATGCGTTTTTCCCCATCCCGGCAATTGCAGTGGCTCCATGACAAAAAACAAACAGATGTATCATTTAAAAATTAAAAAAAGTGGATCAAGTAAGTTACAAAACGACCTATGTCAACAAAGCCACTGCCCAGAAAGAGTGGATTCTTGTTGATGCAGAGAATCAGGTTTTGGGACGTCTTGCTTCTAAAGTTGCGAAACTTTTAAGAGGCAAATACAAACCGTCCTTCACCCCGTTTAACGATTGCGGAGACAATATCATTATTGTCAACGCTGAAAAAGTGGTGTTAACCGGTAATAAGTTAACCGACAAAGTATACACCCGTTACACCGGCTATCCCGGGGGACAACGCCACACCTCTCCGGCAGCTTTATTAAGAGTACATCCGGAAAGAGTCATCGAACACGCCGTGCGCGGCATGCTTCCTAAAAACCGTCTGGGAAGAGCAGTATTGAAGAACCTTCACGTGTATGCAGGCAGTGAGCACAAACACGAAGCTCAACAGCCGAAGGTAATAGATTTAAACTCTTTAAACTAACAGATCATGGAAGTAATTAACGCTATCGGTAGAAGAAAGGCAGCAGTAGCTCGCGTCTACATCAAGGAAGGAAAAGGAAATATCGTTATTAATAAACGTCCGTTGGAAGAATATTTCACTTTACCCATACTCCAATACATTGTAAAACAACCTCTTGAACTGTTAGGCGTTACCGGTCAATACGACATCAAGGTAAATTTGGACGGCGGCGGTTTCAAGGGCCAGGCAGAAGCCCTGCGTCTGGGCATCTCCAGAGCTTTGGTTGAGATCAATGCAGAAGATAAAACAAAATTGAAAGCCGCAGGTTTCATGACACGCGATCCCCGCGAAGTAGAACGCAAGAAACCCGGTCAACCCAAGGCACGTAAGAGATTCCAGTTCTCTAAACGTTAATCTCAGTTTAGTATCTAAATTGGCAGGACTTCTTCAGTGGAACTACCTGGCAATTGCTAAAATTAAGAATGTAAACTTTTTAAAAATACTCAAATGTCAGATACAAATTTCGACGAATTATTAAATGCAGGTTGTCACTTCGGACACTTGACCCGTAAATGGAATCCTAAAATGGCTCCGTATATTTTCATGGAGCGTAATGATATCCACATTATTGACCTGAACAAAACAGCCATCATGTTGGACAAGGCAAGTGCAGCTTT
>CAZMAE010000003.1:0-5258 GCA_964564205.1 uncultured Odoribacter sp.
CCTATAGCCGAGGAGATGGAGAGACCGTTCCGCGTGGAGATCACCGACCTGTACAGACTGGCGCAGCAGGCCTTGGAGCAGGCGGGCGCATTCCATGCCGCCGTGTCGGGCAACCTGATGATCGAAAGCCTGTTCAAGGTGGGGACTTCCGCCGGCGGACGCCGCCCCAAAGCGGTGGTGAACGTCAATCTCGAAGAGGGAGAATGCTACTCCGGACAAGTAGCCACGCCCTACCCGGGCTATACGCCGATGATTATCAAGTTCGACGAGCATCTGAAAATGCCGACCACACGGATCGAGTACAGCTATTACCTGATGGCAGCGGATGCCGGACTGAAGATGATGCCGAGCCATCTGCTCGAAAGCGAAACGGCTACGCATTTCCTGACCGAACGGTTCGACCGTCGTGGCGATAAAAAAATACACGTACAAACGCTGGCGGCTCTCAAACCGTCGGCCAACTCCTATGAAGAGTTGCTCGACACGGCTTTCCGTATCGGCGTTCCCCCGGCAGAGCTTCAGCAGTTGTTCCGATTGATGGTGATGAACGTGTTGGGCGGAAACGTGGATGACCATAACAAGAATTTCAGCTTCCTGATGGGCGATGACGGACAGTGGCACGCAGCTCCTGCCTACGACTACACATTTACCGTTGATACGGAAGCACCGTACTACGTAAACCGCCACGGCATGACGGTGAACAACAAGACAGAAGACATTACGGCGGAGGATCTGATGGCGGTGGCCCGGAAGTACGACATCAAGGCTGCCGGACCGTTCATAAAAAGGGCTGCGGGTACGGTGTCGAATTACGCAGAGTACGCCCGAAAGGCGGGTGTCGGCAATGCGTGGACAAAGATTATAGAAAAGGAAATCGCCATCCGGGTGGAAAGTCTGGACAGCAGCAGTATAAAGGGCTAGGAAACCGTGTCAGCCCATGACTGCACATACCGGATAATGGCTCACATCAACGAATGTACGGCCGGGCATGGAAGACAACAGAGTTGCCCCTTCCTTTTCAGCCGCCACCGACATGATTCCTCCTCTTCCTTACTGAATATACAGACTGCCGCTGGAAAGTTCCAGATTTACTTTGCCGGTATACTTCGGATCGCCGACAAATGCCGTCCCGACCGTGACGTTTCTTTCTCCCGACGGCTGTTCATCCAATTGCAGATCCGCAGGCAAATCCAGCTTCAGCGACTTGTTCCGTTTCAGTTCGAGGTGATAGCCCGCCTCTTTCGGAAAAGTGAGCCCTGTTTTGGTAAAAGATCCTTTCAGACGGATTTCAGAAAACAGCAGCTGAATATGCCGGATATTCATTTCTCCCCATTTCATATCCATATCCAATATGTCGGCCAGATCCTGTATCTCGTATTTGGTAAACGAGGAGCTGCCCGTAAGTTCCTCGACATCACCGATTTTCAGATTTCCTCCCGAAGAACGCACATTCAGCTTATCCAGGGAAGTGAATTGTCCGTCGCAGGAATTGGTGGTCAGCCGCAGCTGGCCGCCTGTGCCGATTTGAAGCGTACAGTTTTTAAACTCCCCGGTTAATGCAGCCACCTCTTCGACAGAAAAATCCCCTTTTTCCTGTTTAACATACACCTCGCCCCCTTTCAGTTCCGCAGCCTTAAAATCACCGTTCCGCAGATCGGCATTCAATTCGCCCGAAAAATTTCCAAGAAAAACATCTGCATCGGTGGTGATAAGCCGGAGTTTTATCCCCTTGGGAAGGTTTACGCTGTAATCTATATTCACGCTGACACCGGACAAAAAAGACGCAAACCCCGCATCTTTGCCGAATAGAGTCTCAATATTCAAATAACGGTCCGCCTGAGTCTCCGTAATCTGAATCAGCTCCAGCATTTCATCGGCTTTAACCTCAGATTTCGCATTCACTCTGATTTCGGCACAGACGGCAATCTCTTCTCCCTCCGACTGGGTGATCTCTATCTTTCCCCGGGAAGTGGACAACACCAGCTCTTCTATGCCTGCTCCGGGAAATTTCTTCTCATAACTCCTTTTACGCTCTTCCGCCCTGCCTTGCATCGCCAGGATCAACACACACACCATTGCAACAATTGTTCTCATAGTAAAACAGTAAAATTATTTTATAGGGTCATTCATTTTCTTCTTCCATCTTTTTATAACGGCCGGCCAAATAGGCGATCATCTTGCTGAAAGTCTCCATCGCGGCTGCGGTCTCCGGATTGACCGGCTTTTTTTGCAACCGCAGCATCCAATGGCCGTATAAGGCATTCATCGCCAATTCCACATCGGATACGCTGTCGTCCACGCCCGCCTTGCCGCGGAATTCCACCAGATTACCCGCCGCCATCGTCACTAATTGCCGGTAGCGGGGATCATGAACTTCATGAAGCAAAAAGAAATGCAGTTCGGTCAGCTCATTCATCGTATTGACCAATGGCTGAATATGCCCCTTTTCCGTAACCTTTTCGTTTTTCATCATGGCAATGAGGTTATCATACCATGCACGGATTTCCGCGGCCGTTTCGTCACTGACCCGGAAACCGGAAACAATATGCCGGTCGACCTGCGCGATATCCAGATTCAACGCCCTCAGCATATCTTCCAATTGCCACATATACAAAATATACTCGGCAATATTGTTTTTCTTTTTCTCTCTGGCTATTAACACGGTGAATAAGATTACAAATTTGTACTAACGACAGTCCGCACCTCCGGTTCCTACTCCTCCTCTTCTCCTTCCTTCAGCCTGTCGATCATCCGGCGGTCACGTTTTGTCGGCCGTCCCGCCCCACGTGGCCGGGACTCAAAACCGTAAGCCTTGACTGCATTCAGCAATGCCAGCGTCTCGGGAGGCGTGACATCCTCCGTAAACTGGGCCGCCAGCTGGGCGGACATCCTTTTGTCGGCCAATTGTTTCACCAGATAGTGCCTCACAATAGGCGGAATCCTGACCTTGACAATTTCTCCGCCCTTCAGTTCGCGTGAAGCTTTGACCCGATTATCCCCAATCGTCACATGTCCCTTGGCGCACGCTTCGGCCGCCAAAGTCCGGGTTTTAAAAATCCGGACGGCCCATAACCATTTGTCGATCCTTACTTTTTCTTCTTCCATATCCCGTTCTCTTCTTTGCCGAAGCCCGACACCCTGTCTCCGCCTCTCTGCTCACACTTTCTTGTTGGTATTGAACAGATTCATGGTCCTCACCACCCCCTGCAGCACAAAATTAGTAATAATTTCTCCGCCCCTGGCCAATAAAGCGGGCAATTCTTCCTGTTCTTTTTCGTCCCAGGAGCCAAGCACATAATCCACTTGCCGGCCTTTTGCAAAATCATGGCCGATGCCGAAACGCAGGCGGGCGTATGCCGAAGTGCCCAGCAAGGCGTTGATGTTCTTCAACCCGTTGTGGCCACCGTCGCTTCCCTGAGCTCTTAAGCGCAAGGTACCGAAAGGCAGCGCCAGGTCGTCCACAATCACCAGCATGTCTTCGAGCGCGACTTTTTCTTTCTGCATCCAGTAGCTGACAGCTTTCCCGCTCAAATTCATGTAAGTATTGGGTTTAAGCAGAAGCAACGACCTTCCTTTCAGCATCACCTCGCTGACGGCACCATAACGTTTATCGTCAAAAACAGCATTGGACGCCTTAGCAAAGGCGTCCAACACACTAAAACCGATATTATGCCGCGTATCCTGATATTCCGGGCCTATATTTCCCAACCCTACAATAAGATACTTCATAATGTCTCACACTTATTTTGCCTCCTGAGCAGCAGCACGGGCAGCACGCGTCAGTTTGATCTGAGTGACCACAACTTCTTTCGCGTTTACAATCTCGAAGTTTTCAAATGACAAATCTTTCACTTTGATGGATTTGCCCAAGCCCAAACGGGTAACATCCAATACGATTTCTCCCGGCAAATTAGCAGGCAATGCTTTTACTTTCAGCTTTCTCACCACCAAAGACAATTTACCGCCGGCCTGTACACCTTCTGCAAATCCTTGCAACTTAACAGGTACTTCCATAACCACCGGCTTGTTTTCATTGATCTGGTAGAAATCGATATGAAGAACACGGTCGGACACCGGATGGAACTGAAGTTCCCGCATCACTGCCTCATATTCCTTGCCATCGATCACCAATTTAACAATATAAACGATGGGAGTATAGAGCAATTTCTGCAGGTCTTTCTCGACCACGGCAAAATGAATGTTTTTTTCTCCGCCATAAAGCACGCAAGGCACTTTCTCTTCAGCCCTCAATGCTTTGGTTGCTTTTTTCCCTAAATCCGTTCTGACTTCTCCTTTTAATTCAAAAACTTGCATAGTAATTCATTTTTGTGTTACTCAAAAACAGATTTCAGCCCCGGGGGTATAAGCCAGTCTGTTTTCCCATCACACGATTTCAATTATTCCCCGTACAATCGGGCGCAAAGATACAAAAACTTGCGAAAAAAAGACAGGAAATCGGGAAATAATGCAAATCCGCTGGCAGATTGTTTAATACGCAACGGGCCTCTGCGGAAGTAACACGGTCTCGAAGGCATCCCGATAACCGCCTCAAAGAACGCGTGTTTTCCAATCTTTGCCAGCACAAAGGTCCAGATAAAAAGTGAAACACGGAGGAATGTAGTAAAGGATTTGGCAGACAGACATTTTGAAAAAATGCCAAGCAGGAGCTTTACCGCGACCTCTACCTGTTTTGCAATCCTTCACATTTGTATCATTAGCAAATATATGTTTGACTATCAACAATTTGCAAACCAATAAAGAAGAGGTAGGTAATGGTTTAAAAACCACCTGTCTTCATCATTTTGCATGATTCTCAATCATTTCAAATAACTCATTTGCAAAGTCAATATTATTCCGCGAATTGACAAAATTGAGAATATATTTGGTTAATTATTAAGTCCCAGCCACACAAATTGAAATAGCCAACACAGAAGTCAACTCTCTTGATCCCTGTATTGGAAAATCACTAAATTACTCTGAAACAGCAGACAAGCATGTAAAAATATTTATCGACAGGCTTTAATCTGAGATTATTTCCCAGTGCCCACCTTTCTTTGGTCCAACCCGACGGATTAAATGTGTCATTTTGGCTATCTCGCGATCCAGAGTTGAGGTTCCAATACCGAGTTCTTTTGCAATCGCGTCCAAAGTTGTTTCCGGGTCATGCTCTATAAGAGCAAGTATAGCATCCTGACGAGACGTCGGTTTAGCACCAATTTTAGCACCGTTTTTAGCACCGCCTTTAGCACCGGTTGCAG
>CAZMAE010000004.1:0-19690 GCA_964564205.1 uncultured Odoribacter sp.
TCCATCAGTTATATGGAATCGGAGTCGATGCTTTAATCATTCAGGATCCCGGAATTCTCAGGATGGATTTGCCGCCGATTAGTCTGCATGCCAGTACTCAAATGCACAATTATGATCTGGAAAGAATCAAATTTTTAGATCAGATAGGTTTCCGGCGCATTGTGTTAGCCCGGGAATTGTCGTTAGAACAAATCCGTGAAATCCGTAAACAAGTAAAAGCAGAGCTGGAGGTTTTTGTTCATGGGGCATTGTGTGTTAGTCTGAGTGGTCAATGCTTCCTGTCGCAATACATGTTCGGACGTTCTGCCAACCGGGGGGAATGTGCTCAGCCTTGTCGCATGAAATGGTCTGTAAAAGATAGTGAAGGAAGAGTGATGGTGGATAATAAGTATATATTGTCTCTTAAAGATTTAAATCTATCATCTTATATTAATGATTTAATCGATGCCGGGGTCGATTCGTTTAAAATAGAGGGACGTCTGAAAGATGAGAATTATGTATCGAACGTCACAAGTTATTACTCTTCGCTTATTGACAATCTACCTGCTGTTCAACGTATCGGATCGGGGAAGAGTGTCGTTTGGTTTGAACCATCGCCGGAGAAAAGTTTTAACCGGGGGTATTCCGCTTATTTTTTGGAGAAGAGGGAACGGGGATTAGTAAATGCGGATTCTCCTAAATCTGTGGGAAAATTGTTGGGGAAGGTGATACAATCGAAAGGCAATCGGTTAAGGATAGAAACGAAAGAACAGATCAGCAATGGAGATGGCTTGTGTTATTTTGAAAAGGGAGAGTTGAAAGGTATAAGGGTAAATCGAGCGGAGGGAGATTGGGTGATCTGTAATGAAATCGTCAGTATCGGGAAGGGAACTTTCCTGTACCGGAATTACGACCATCGCTTCGTTATACAAGTGGAAAAGGCGAAATCTGTCCGGAAAATAGCTTTTCGGATGGAAGTCGCAGTTTGTGAAAACCGCTTGCATATCCGTTGTATCGATGAAGATCAGAATGTGGCGGAGATACTTTCTGAAGAAATGTTTGAACCAGCTGACAATCCTGTTCAGCAGGAGCGGTTAAGGACACAACTCATCAAATGCGGAGATACCGATTATGTTTGTCATGAGTGTACATTTCTTCCCGGTCAGGTGTTGTTTGTTCCGGCTGCAACGGCCAACGGGTTAAGGCGGAAAGTATTGGAAACGTTAAGCCGGGTTAGGGAACAGCACCGGAGGCGTTCGACACCTTTCCGGGAGAATAAGGAAATCCGGTATCCGGGATCTGCAGATTGGCGTTTGAACATTGTGAATCGGAATGCGGAGTCTTTTTATACTGATCATGGCGTGAAAGGACTTGAATCTGGTTTTGAAAAGGCAGGATGCCGAGCAGGGTGTGAGTTGATGCGAACCCGGTATTGTATATTGTATGAGCTGGGGCGGTGCCGGAAATTGCATCCGGACGGTGAGCTTTCTTTCCCTTTATATCTGTACAACGATAAACATCAATTTCTGCTGGAATTTGATTGTAAGACTTGTTTTATGAAAGTGAAGATTCGGTGAGTCATTTTACTAACTTTACAGTAGGAGGTCAGGATCCCAATATGAACAAAAGCGATAATACAACCGGACGTTTATTCTTATTCAATCCGGACTGTGAGTTGGCTATTGCCGATGGGGGAAGATATTACATGCCTCCGTCGAATATCCGGAAGATGGAGGCCGATTTGGCTTTTTTACCGGCGTGGATGGCTGATGAGAAGGACTGTGTTTTGGTCCGGGAGCTACCGGATGCTGCTTTTCTTAAGCAAGTGGCCGAACCGTTAAAGCTTAGTGTCGTTGCCTTGTCTGAGCCGATGCTGGAGCAATATGCCGGTTTGAAGGGAGAACCTTGGGGACTGAGTCCACAGATTTGTCATTGGTTGGCAGCCAGGGGATTGGGAGAAGAGTGGGAGGCTTGGCAAAAAGAAGGGTACAGCCGGAAAATGGCCAGGAAAGGGTTAGAGCGATTATTGCAATTGGTTCCGGGATTGGATTCCCGCCTGCTACCCCGCATTTGCTATTCGATTGATGAAATGGAAAGAAATATGGAGGAGGGCTGTTATTTGGCGAAAGCTCCTTGGTCGTCCTCGGGTAAAGGATTGCTGACATTGTCTAAACCGATGGGAACAAAGGAAAAAGAGTGGCTTCGGGGAATGTTCCGTAAACAAGGGTATATGATGCTGGAAAGAAAATGGGATAAGGTAGAAGATTTCGCAATGGAGTTCCATGCTGCTCCGGCAGGAATAGAATTTATCGGATGGTCTGATTTTGTGGTAGGAGGGAAAGGAGAATATCGCGGCAATTACCTTGGAGCTCAGGAAAACATTGAACGGCAACTCCTGCATTATGTGGATAAAGAAATTCTTCTCTTGTTGAAAACAAAGATGGTTGAAATGTTGCAGGGATTACTTCCATTTTATTCCGGGTACTTTGGGGTGGATATGATGATTTGGCGGGATGAAAAAGGGGATTACCGTTTGCATCCTTGCGTGGAAATCAATTTGCGTTACAACATGGGCATCGTGGCTTTAAGCTTAAGCCGGCGGTATTTGGCTGAAGGAGTTCAGGGAAGGTTTGAAATCCGTCATTTTCCCGGGAGAGGAGTTGCCTGGGAGGAACATTTGCATATGCAGCGGCAGTATCCCGTCAGATATAAAAATAACCGGATACAATCCGGTTATTTAAATCTTACTCCTGTGAATGAAGCGACAAACTTCATTGCTTCGGTTATTTGCTACTGAATTTTAGTATCTTTCAGAATGACGTCATGTGCACCTCCTTCTACAATGGAAGTAGAGGAGACCAGATTTATTTTTGCTCTTTCCTGCAATTGCGGAATAGTAATGGATCCGCAGCTGCACATAGTGGATTTGATTTTGTTCAGCGTAATTTCAAGATTGTCTTTCATTTTACCGGCATAAGGAACATAGCTGTCCACCCCTTCTTCAAATTTCAGCGAAGCTTTTACATTACCTCCCATATCATAACGCTGCCAGTTTTGAGCACGGTTGGAACCTTCTCCCCAATATTCTTTGACATAGCTATTGCCGATAGATAATTTTTTGCTGGGACTTTCATCGAAACGGGCGAAATATCTTCCCATCATGAGAAAATCCGCACCCATCGCTAAGGCTAGAGTCATGTGGTAATCGTGTACCAATCCTCCGTCTGAGCAGATAGGGATATATATTCCGGTTTGTTCAAAATATTCCTGGCGGGCAGCGCATACCTCTATCAGGGCAGTAGCCTGTCCTCTTCCGATCCCTTTTTGTTCGCGGGTGATACATATGGATCCGCCGCCGATGCCTACCTTGACAAAGTCTGCTCCGGCTTTCACCAGATAGAGAAATCCTTCTTTATCTACAACATTTCCTCCTCCCACTTTTACTTCATCGTTATAAGTGTCTTTGATCCAGCGGATGGTATCGAATTGCCATTCGGAAAATCCATCGGAGGAGTCAACAACCAGTACATCTACGCCGGCGTCTACCAGGGCCGGCACTCTTTCTTTATAGTCCCGGCTGTTGATTCCGGCCCCCACCATCAGTTTTTTATGACTATCCAATAATTCGTTCGGATTTTCTATGTGGTTGTCATAGTCTTTGCGAAAAACAAAGTATTGTAGTTTTTGCTCATCGTCAATGATGGGCAGGCAATTGAGTTTATGTTCCCAGATAATGGTATTGGCTTCACTGAGCGTAAGTCCTATCTTTCCCACGATCAAATTCTCAAAAGGAGTCATGAATTCGGTAACAGGCTTGCTCAGGGCATCGGTTTTCAAGCGGTAATCCCGGCTTGTCACCATGCCTAATAGCTTGCCGTTGGGAGTTCCGTCATCGGTAATTGCAATGCTTGAATGACCGGTTTTTTCTTTCAAATGAATGACATCCTCTAACGTTGAATTCGGATGGAGGTTGGAATCGCTGACCACAAAACCGGCCTTGAATTTTTTCACCCGGCGAACCATTTCCGCTTGGCTTTCGATGGGCTGGGATCCGAAAATAAAGGATAATCCGCCGTTGCGTGCAAGGGCGATGGCCAAGCCGTCATCGGATACGGCCTGCATGACTGCAGAAACGAAAGGTATATTCAATTGAATTTTGGAAGTTTCTCCCTGATGAAATTTAACCACAGGAGTCTTTAAAGAAACATTGTCTGGGGTACACTCTTTAGTGGTGAGTGAAGGAATTAAAAGATATTCTCCAAATGTACGTGATACTTCTTTAATGTAATGAGCCATATGTTGGGGATTTTTTAAAATTGAGCGAAATTACTCAATTCTCCCGATATGGCCAAATGTGAATTCGTTATTTTTTATTTAAATGAATGAAGGGTTTTCGGATGGTTGGATTGGTTCAGCTCTCAGTATTTCTTGTTTGTCAGAATCTGTTGTACCGCAGAAGTGATATCTTGATTTTTACGGATAAGGATAGGGCGTACTCCTGCCGCTACGGCGCATTCGGCATCCCGGTTGCTGTCCCCGATGAACCATGAACTCTGTTTATCGATATGAAATTCTTCAATGGCTTTGTTGACCATATAGGGGGATGGCTTGCGGCAGACACAGGTTTTTACGCTTTCATGATGAGGACAATAGTATATTTTGGTGATCCGGACCCCTTGGGCGGATAATTCACCGCACATTTTGCGATGAACCTTTTCCACATCTTCGCAGGTGTAGATGCCTTTGGCGATCCCTCCCTGATTGGTGATGACAAAGAGCAGATAACCGGCCTCCTGCAGCCGTTTCATGCCTTCTATTACTCCGGGATTGAACACAAAATCTTCCGGTTTGTAGATATAGTAATGATTTTCATCACAATTGATTGTGCCATCACGGTCAAAAAATACTGCTTTTTGTAAAGACGTGCGATTTTTCATGTTCTATTCTTTGTTTCATACCGGTTAGTTGTGCATAATTTTAAATACCAGCTCCTTCAGCAATTCTCCGTCCGATATCGCTGCATTTCCCACTCCTTTGGATTTAAGGTCATATTCCCTTAGAAGAGAGATCGTTTTGGCACATTTCATGGCGTTGTATATTTGTCCGCCCTCCAGATAATCTTTCATAAAGAAGGGGTGTATTCCTAATAGTTTGGCCATTTCCTGGGTATTCGGAGTGGCCTTTTTTTGGTAATGATAGGTGAGCAGATTCAAGAAATACCGGAATAAAGCGGTTATGGTCAATACAAGCGGATTGTTTTTAGGATTGGCCTCAAAATAGTTGACAATGCGGATTGCCTTCAGATGATCTTTGCGGATGATGGCATTCAGCAATTCAAAGCTATTGAAATCCTTGCTGATGCCGGTGTGCTCTTCCACCAATGATTCCTTTATCTCTGCGCCTCGGGGCAATAACAGCATCAATTTGTCTATTTCATTGGTCACCCGGCTCAAATCGGTTCCCAGACATTCGGCCAGCATACCTGCGGCACGTGTCGTAATGCCGTAGGATTTCTCTTTGCAATAGCCGATGATCCATTCCGGAATCTTATTGTCGTACAATTTGGCAGATTCAAAATAAATGCAATGGGGGGAGCCGCTCAATTTTTTGAAGACTCCTTTCCGCTTGTCCGGTTTTTTATTCTTGTAAGCCAACAGCAGAATTGTCGAGGGCTGAAAATGGTCGATATAAGGCAGGAGATTATCGAAATCGCGGATATTCTGGGCTTCCCGGACAATAACCACCTGCCGTTCGGACATCATCGGAAAACGACGGGCTGTATCGGTAACCGTACTCATGTTCACATCATTTCCGTAAAATACCGTTTGGTTAAAAGCTTTTTCTTCTTCGGTGAGTACGCTGTTTTCAATCAGTAAGGTCAGCTGATCGATAAAAAAGGGTTCTTCTCCGCATAGGAAATAGATGGGTTTGTACTTTTGGGTTCTGATCTCTTTTCTGATCTCTTCGAAGGTCATAAGTTTTCTGGTTAAAAAGATGCCGGGTATATCAATGTCTCACTTTCGCACAGAGGTTTGACTGCTGCCGAAACTGAGCTTTTGTATTGCAAAAATAGCAAAACTTTCACCATTCTGTTTTAGTTTTTATCTTCTTTGAGTATTTTCAGCACAATTTCCTCGATATCCGCATCCTCTCCGTATGGATTGTAGGCTGCCTTCAGGTTATTACCGAAAAGCAGGGCTATGGATTGCCAGAAATAAGCGTTTACCGTTCCTCGGTACTCTCGGATATGGGCAAAAGAGGAGTGGTTGGTTTCCCGGTATATCAGCCGAACCAAGATACGGCCCTGCGTGATACTTAATTTCATCAGTGGGGCTTTAAAAGTTTTCATTAATTGGGAATATTCTTCCCTGATAATTTTTTTGCGCTCGGATTCATTGGTGACCTGGGACAGTCGGGATTCGATTTCGTTGATTTTGCGGGAGGCTATCCGGGCGTAAGGATAAACTTTCCTCACATTATATTCGAGTCTGGCGTTGCGGCGTTGATTGCGGGTATACCATTTGCTGTTATGACTTTTTCCTTTAACTACTACTTCAGCGAGCCATACTTGCGGAATGGTATCTCCTTGACAGACAACCGAACGGACTATTTGTTGATGTTGTGCAACCAAAGTCTTTGTACAAAAAAACAAAAGTATAAGCAGGATTATCCTCCGCATAAAAAATAATTTGTTATTTTTGAAGCGTAAAAATAAATAATAATTGTGGACGAACAGTTTCAGGATTTATTTAAAATACGAAGAAATCGTAAAAAAGTGGAGATCGGCAATATTTTGATAGCCGAACCTTTTTTGGAAGGGAGATATTTTTCCCGTTCAGTGATTTATATGGTAGAACATAACAAAAAGGGAAGCGTAGGGTTAGTATTGAATAAACCGATGACTTATCTGACCTCAGATCTGGTTACCGATTTGGCCGGAATTGACTTCCCCGTCTATATCGGAGGACCTGTGGAGAGGAATCAATTGTATTATTTACATAAACATCCGGAAGTGGAAGATGCTTTACTCATCGCTGACGGAATCTATTGGGGTGGAAATTTCGTCAAATTGACGGGTTTGTTGAAGGAAGGAAAAATCCAGCCTGATGAAATTCGTTTTTTTGCCGGATATAGCGGTTGGGAAAGCGGGCAGTTGGAACGGGAGTTGGAAGAGAATACCTGGATGGTCGGAGATATTTCCAGAGAAGTGTTTTTCAGCACTCCCCACGAATCTCTTTGGGAGTCGTCTATGAGCAATTTAGGTGGTAGGTACAGGATTTGGGCTAATTTTCCGGAGGATCCGATCATGAATTAGAGGATGATGAGAATAAATTGAAATAATAGCAGGCCGTTCTATCGCTGTCCAGCAATGGGGAGAGGAAAGTCCGGGCAACATAGGGTAGCGTGCTTCCTAACGGGAAGATGTCTGTGAGGGCATGGTAGCGTAACAGAAAATAACCGTTCTGCCGGTGCAGACCGGACGAATAAGGGTGAAAAGGCGGGGTAAGAGCCCACCGGTACTGCGGGTGACTGCGGTAGCCGTACGTCTCACGTGTTGCAAGGCCATGTATACCGGCGTATCAGGTTGACCCAGCCGATGCCGGGGGGTAGGCTGCTTGAGCTGTAAAGTGATTTACAGACTAGATAAATGATAGAAACCGTCAGGTACAGAACCCGGCTTATAGGCCTGCTATTTTTTATATTTCATGGACGGACGAAAAAATGGAGGTATCGGTGAATGCTTCCAAGTAAAAAGAGTAATAAATGAAGTCGATACGCGAAATTTATAATATAGGCTACGGACCTTCTTCCAGCCATACGATGGGTCCCAGTCGGGCCGCCGGAATGTTTGACCGAAAATATCCCGAAGCGGAGAAAATCAGGGTTACCTTATACGGCAGTCTGGCATTGACAGGTAAGGGGCACGGAACGGATACCGCCATACGGAAGGCTGTCGTCTATCCTGAGAAAATAGAAATCATTTGGCGGCCCAACGTTGCTTTGCCGCGGCATCCGAACGGGATGGTATTTGAAACGTTGAAAGACGGAATCACCGAAGACACCTGGACGGTATATAGTGTCGGTGGCGGAGCTTTGTGGGATGAAAATGGTACTTTTGATAAGGGAGATGTGTATCCCGATACCTCCATGGCAGAAATTATGAAGTGGTGTCTGGATGAGGGCTGTACTTTTGTCGATTATATTGAAAAATACGAAGGGAAGGAGATTTTTTCTTACTTGGAACAGGTCTGGACACAAATGCAGGAGACGGTTGAGAAGGGACTGGTAACGGAAGGAGTATTGCCGGGCGCTTTGAAATTAGCGCGTAAGGCCAGTTCCTATAATGTCAAGGCTATGCAGTCTGCTGGTTCTTCCCGCTCTATGGGAATGCTTTTTGCAGTAGCGTTGGCCGTTTCGGAAGAGAATGCCGGCGGAGGCCGCGTTGTGACAGCGCCTACATGCGGTGCTTCCGGGGTTTTGCCTGCTGTCATGTATTTTATGAAACACGATCAGCAAATGCCGGATTACCGGATTATCCGGGGACTGGCTACTGCAGGACTGATCGGAAATATTGTCAAGAGCAACGGATCCATTTCAGGTGCTGAAGTGGGATGTCAGGGAGAATTGGGTACGGCTTGCGCTATGGCTGCCGGAGCTGCGACTCAGATTTGGGGAGGCACCCCCCGTCAGATCGAATATGCTGCGGAAATGGGCTTCGAACATAACCTGGGTCTGACGTGCGATCCTGTGTTGGGGTATGTTCAGATTCCTTGCATTGAACGTAATGCCTTTGTGGCCCAAAAAGCAAGGGAAGCGGCTTTATATGCCCTATTTTCCGACGGGAGTCATATGGTGTCTTTCGACGATGTGGTGAAAACGATGATGGAAACGGGCAGGGATATGCAAGCCAAATACAGGGAAACGAGTCTGGGAGGACTGGCCTGTGTATGTATACAAAAGAATCATAACGGTAAGAATTTGAATTGAAAATGCAACTAAAAGCATTGGCTGACGTTAATTCTGTACATAAACAAAAAGAACTCCGGTTAGAAAAATGTAAGCATAATAAGAAAAAGGGATGGATAGGGTGAAGTTAAAAGTTTTAGGGTTGTCTTATAGTATGTCGCAGGGGGGAGCTTATGCGTTAATATTGTCGGACGAACAGGATTTGCACCGTATCCCCATTGTTATCGGAATACTGGAGGCTCAGTCTATCGCTATTCAGTTAGAAAAAATACATACCCAGCGCCCTTTAGCCCATGATCTGATGAAGACGTTGGCAGATGCATTAAGAGCGCATCTGAAAGAAGTGTTTATTTATCGCTTGGAAGCAGGTATCTTTTATTCCGATTTATTGTTTGAAGCGGAAGAAAATCAGATAAAAATCGATTCCCGGACTTCGGACGCCATTGCCTTGGCTTTAAGGTATAATTGTCCGATTTATACTACTCTGGAAATTTTGGACAAGGCAGGAATACTGGTTGGCCAGGAGGCCCGGATGGCAGAAGAGCCTGCTGTAGTTAAAACGGTTGATAATGAACATGATATTGTTCAGGATTATTCTGTACAGGAATTGACACGTATGTTGGATGAAGCTGTCAGGAATGAAGAATATGAAAAAGCATCCCGAATCCGGGATATTTTGAAAAGTAAAAAATAGAAGTGTTTTAGCATAGTGGAAGCTTTAAAGCAGGCGGGGTTGGTTTGTTGAATCCCTTAATTGTAAATAATTATGAAAAGCATTAAATTTGATTACAGTAAGATTTGCAGTTTCGTCCGTAATGATGAAATGAGTGCTTTATATCCAGAAGCCTGGGATGCTTTGGAGAAATTGAAGAACGGTACCAGTAAGGGGAATGATTATCTGGGATGGTTGAATTTGCCTGAAGAACTGACACCGGATCTGTTGTCCGATATTGAAAATACCGCAGCGGATTTATGTGCCCGCGCACAGGTCGTAGTAGTCATTGGTATCGGAGGTTCCTATTTGGGAGCCAGGGCTGTGATAGAGGCTCTTTCCGACAGTTTCCATAATTATAAACCGGCAGAAATGAAAGTAGTCTTTGCCGGACACAATATCGGAGAAGATTATTACCATGAATTGATTCAATATTTGCAAGACAAAGAATTCGGAATTTGTGTGATATCGAAATCCGGAACTACGACGGAACCGGCAATCGCTTTCCGTTTGCTGAAAGAATTGCTGGAGAAAAAGGTCGGTAGAGAAGAAGCCGGCAAACGGATTATTGCAATTACGGATGCCAGCAAGGGAGCTTTGCGTACTTTGGCAGATCAGGAAGGATATAAGACTTTTGTCATTCCGGATAATGTAGGGGGACGTTTTTCTGTCCTTACTCCAGTAGGATTGTTGCCCATTGCCATTGCAGGTTTTGATATACGCAGCCTGGTGAAGGGAGCTGTCTTGATGCGCGAGGAATGTCTGAACGATAGCAAGAGTATTGCCGTGGAGTATGCCGTTGCCCGTACTGCACTTTACCGAAAAGGATATGCCGTAGAGTTGCTGGCCAATTTTAATCCTAAATTGCATTATATTACCGAATGGTGGAAACAGTTATACGGGGAAAGTGAAGGAAAAGAAAATAAAGGCATTTTTCCTGCAGGTGCGGATTTTACAACTGATTTGCATTCCATGGGACAGTATATTCAGGAAGGTGTGCGTATGTTGATGGAAACCGTGATTTCGGTAGAACAGCCTTGTTATCAGGTGGAAATACCTACCGATCCGGCTAATCTGGATAAGTTGAATTTCTTGGCCGGGAAGAGAGTCGACGAAGTGAATAAAATGGCGGAATTGGGAACACAAATTGCACATGTGGATGGGGGAGTTCCTAATATGAAAGTTATTATGCCTGCTTTAAACGCATTGTATATCGGGCAGCTTTTTTATTTCTTTGAATTGGCATGCGGTATTTCAGGAAATATGTTGGGAGTGAATCCTTTTGATCAACCAGGAGTGGAAGCTTATAAAAATAATATGTTTGCCTTGTTGGAAAAACCGGGATACGAAGAAGCTTCTAAGGCTATCAAGGCTAAACTGTAGTAGAATAGTATTGAAACTGTATAGCAAGTAAATGGTCTTACGGCAGTTTATCTTAGGGATCGTCTTTTCCTGGCAGCAATATTTTTAGAAAACGGTGTATGACAGGAAAAGTATATTAGTATTTGAAATGGTAGGTGTCGGAATCGATGAGGTTTGTATGGGAGGCAGCCGATTCCCCGGGATATCTGCCGGAAGATATAGGAAAAAAGATGAAGTAGTTCGTATGGTTGGGTTTGACCGCATTGACCTTATGAACTATTTTTCAGCATATGGGTGTAAGTATTAAAAAATTGAGCATATGAGAAAATTTTGGATAACTGCAGGGGTTTTCTTATCCTTGTGCAGTGCAGGACAAGTAAAGGCACAAAGTCTGGAAAATATACTGAAACAAAAAATAGAAAAGGTAGTCAAACAAATCAATACAGTTGAAGCTGAGGAACTGGTGGGAACCTGGTCTTTTCAGGGATCTGCCTGTCAGTTTAAAAGTGATGAATTGCTGCAAAAAGCCGGAGGAGTGGTTTTAGCCGAAGGCATAGAAAAGAAATTGGACGATGTTTATTGTAAAGCAGGCATTACCAGTGGTAAGTTTTCTTATACGTTCAATGCCGACTCCACTTTTACCAGTCAGTGCGGAAAACGCAAAATGAAGGGAACCTATTCCTATAACGCTTCGGATGGTACGCTGACTTTGAGATATTATTCCCTGCTTCCGTCTGAGGCACGGATTGTGAAGAGCGGAAACCATATATCCTTGCTTTTCAATACGGATCGATTACTGAAATTGGTAACCTTATTGTCCGGTTATTCCCAGAACGCAACTTTGCAAAGTGTCGGTAAAGTGGCTGAACAATATGACGGTATGCTTCTTGGATTTGAGTTGGCGCAGTAGAATCTCCAGTCTTTTTATGTTAATTTTACAGTTTACACAAATAATAAATGGCTATGAAGACAATAGCAATCTTATGCGGAAGAGGATCTGCACCGGGAAGTAGGAGATTTTATTAACTGAAAGCTTGGAAAGTGAAAAAATGAAAGTGAATATCATCAGTTTGGGGTGCTCTAAAAATCTGGTAGATACGGAAATGTTGTTAAAGCAATTGGACAAGGCCGGTTATACGACGGAAACAGATGTGGAGCATTCGGACGCGGAGGTTGTGATTGTGAACACTTGTGGCTTTATTGGTGATGCCAAAGAGGAATCTGTCAATACTATATTGGAACAGGTGGAACTTAAAAAGAGAGGCATTGTCGAGCAAATATATGTTATCGGTTGTTTATCACAGCGATATAGATCTGAACTTAAAGAAGAAATTCCGGAGGTTGACGGATTTTTCGGAAAATTCGATTGGAAAGGAGTATTGGATAAATTAGGGCATTCCTATGATGAAAAAATCCGGAATCAGCGGTTGTTGACCACTCCTTCTCATTATGCTTATCTGAAAATATCAGAAGGATGTAACCGGACATGTTCTTATTGTGCCATTCCTCTGATGACGGGTAAGCATAAATCCCGTGATTTCGGGGAGTTATTGGAGGAAGCCCGGAATCTGGTGGAGAATGGTGTAAAGGAAATATTGGTTGTCGCTCAGGATGTTACCAGTTATGGCATAGATTTGTATGGTAAAAACCGTTTGGCCGAGCTGATCGACCGCTTGGCCGATATTGCGGGATTGGAGTGGATCAAAATTCACTATGCTTATCCGGCAGGCTTTCCTGAAGAATTGTTGTCGGTAATGAAAAAACGGGCCAATGTTTGTAAATATTTGGATATTGCCTTGCAACACTGCAGTGATTCCATGCTGAAACACATGCGAAGAGGGATAAACAAGCAACAAACCATTGACCTGATTCGTAAAATCCGCCAGGAAGTTCCCGGGATTTTTTTACGAACCACATTGATGACGGGTCATCCGGGAGAAACAGCGGAAGATTTTAAAGAGCTTTGTGAGTTTGTACGGGAAATGAAATTCGAGCGTTTGGGAGTGTTTCCTTATTCGCACGAGGAGGGTACTTATTGCGACCGGCATTACCGGGATGATGTCCCCGAAGAAGTGAAAAAGGAAAGGGCGGAAAAGATCATGGAGATACAGGCAATGATCTCCAGAGAGCTGAACCGTTCTTTGACGGGCAAGCGCATGAGGGTGATCATCGATCGTAAAGAAGAAGGTTATTATATCGGAAGAACCGAGCATGATTCTCCGGAGGTAGACTCTGAAGTTTTGATTGAAGGGACAGACATCTTAAAAATCGGTGATTTTTACGAAGTGGAGATAACCGGATCCGATGAATATGATTTGTATGGAAAGCTTTGCAGATGACCAAATTTTTTTAACGAATAAAAACAGAAACGATGAAAAAAATAAACTTGATGATGTTGACAGCCTTGGTTTTATTGGTGGGTTGTAAAGGAAAAGAAGAGGCAACCGAATTGTTGAAGGCACATGAATGGCAACTTGAATCCATGACCGAAAAGAATCAGCAAATAAAAAATCCGGAAAATGTGCCTACGCTGATTTTTGCGGACAGTTCCGCGGTGTATGGTTCGGCAGGTTGCAATCGCTTTTTTGGTAAATATACGGCTGAAAAAGATGGTAAAATTTCTATTGAACCCGGAGGGTCTACTATGATGTATTGTCCGGATATGGATTTTGAAAATCAGTACCTCCAGGCTTTGCCGTTGATTCGTGAATTTGCGGTCGATGAGCGGAGATTGACGATAAAAAGCGGAGACGGGCAGTTTGAATTGGTATATGTTCCTGTTGATCCAAGCAAAACTTCCGGCGTTGATCAAGACGGACACGAAAGCCATGAGATCGAAAAAAAGTAAAGACAAGTCACAGATGCGAGATTGCTCAATCGAAATATAGAATTACTCAGAATCGATCCTGTTTATTAGTTGATAGTTATATTGATCATGTATAACATGTATTTTATTCTAAATTGTAAGTTACTGTCAGGCAAGGATGAGGGGAAAATAATCTTTCTTTTCACTGGAAAGTCTGCCGGAAAATGATTATATTTGCGTGTTTTGTGAAAATATCAATTATACTAAATATGAGTGAAGAGACAGAGAAAATAGAAAGAGAATATTCCGCTGACAGTATTCAGGTGTTGGAAGGACTTGAAGCCGTAAGAATGCGGCCCTCCATGTATATCGGAGATGTGAATGTCAAAGGTTTGCATCATTTGGTATATGAGGTGGTTGATAATTCTATCGACGAGGCGTTGGCCGGGTATTGCGATCATATCCAGGTAGTGATAAATGAGGACAATTCCATAACAGTGAAGGATAACGGCCGGGGCATTCCTACCGCCAAACATTCCAAGGAAAATAAATCGGCTTTGGAAGTGGTGATGACCGTTTTGCATGCAGGAGGTAAATTTGACAAGGATTCTTATAAAGTATCCGGAGGATTGCATGGAGTCGGCGTTTCTTGTGTAAACGCATTATCTACGACTCTTGTAGCCGAAATTCATCGGGATGGAAAAATCTGGCGTCAGGAATATCACAAGGGGATTCCAGTCGGTGACGTTCAGGTCGTTGGCGAAACTGATCATACGGGAACGACCATTACTTTTAAACCGGATGATACTATTTTTTATGTCACAGAATACAAATATGACATTCTGTCCGCACGTTTGCGGGAACTGGCTTATCTTAACAAAGGGATCCGCCTGTCGATTACCGATAAGAGGGAAGTTGATCCGGATACCGACAAATATAAGCACGAAGTATTTTATTCTGAACACGGATTAAGGGAATTCGTAGAGTATTTGGACTGTACGCGTGAAAAACTGATCGACAGGACTGTTGATATCATAACTGAAAAGAACGGTGTTCCGGTAGAAGTGGCATTGAGTTATAATACGGGATTCTCTGAAAATGTTTTTTCGTATGTGAACAACATCAATACCATAGAAGGGGGAACTCATTTGGCAGGTTTTAAGCGTGCATTGACATCGACTTTGAAAAATTATGCAGAAAGCCATAATATGCTCTCCAAGCTGAAGTTCGATATTAATAGCGATGATTTCCGGGAAGGATTAACGGCTGTAATATCGGTCAAGGTGGCCGAACCTCAGTTCGAAGGACAGACCAAAACGAAACTAGGAAATACCGAAGTGGGGACAGCGGTTTTCCAAGCAGTTTCTTCTTTGCTGGAAAACTATCTGGAGGAAAATCCCAAAGAGGCGAAAATCATTGTAGATAAAGTAATCTTGGCTGCTACAGCGCGGCATGCAGCCCGTAAGGCCCGGGAGCTGGTGCAGCGGAAAACCGTATTAAGCGGTTCCGGTCTTCCGGGGAAGCTGGCAGACTGTTCTGACAACGATCCCGCCAAGTGCGAGATATTCCTCGTGGAGGGGGATTCCGCAGGAGGAACTGCCAAACAGGGACGGGACAGAAGATTCCAGGCTATTCTGCCTTTGCGCGGTAAAATCCTGAATGTGGAGAAGGCTATGCTTCACCGGGTTTTTGAAAGCGATGAAATTAAGATGATATTCCAGGCTTTGGGAATCACCATAGGTACTCAAGAAGATAGCAAGGCGGTCAATCTGGAAAAATTGCGTTACCATAAGATTGTGATTATGGCCGATGCCGATGTCGACGGTGCGCATATTGCCACATTGATCATGACTTTGTTTTTCCGGTTTATGCGGCCTGTCATCGAAAACGGTTATCTCTATATAGCCACTCCTCCCTTGTACTCTGTTAAGAAAGGAAACAAGGAACAAAGGTATTGTTGGACCGATAAGGAATTGGAGCAGCTGGTAGATGAAATGAGCAACGGAAAAGGGGAAAGCGGCTTGCACATACAGCGTTACAAAGGTCTGGGAGAGATGAGCAAGGAACAGTTGTGGGAGACGACAATGTCGCCTGAAAATCGTATTCTTCGCCAGGTGTCCATTGAGAATGCCGCTGAAGCCGACCGGATATTTTCCATGCTGATGGGGGATGACGTTCCGCCCAGAAGACAGTTTATCGAGCAGAATGCAACCTATGCAACAATAGATGTTTAATCAGTAGGCTGTCTGAAAGTTTTCGGGGCGGGACAGCTGGGCAGGCGGCTTGGGAGGAAAGGAGTTTGCCGGTGCCAAGAAAACTTTCAGAACAGCTTCCGGAATGTGAATGCCAGATGAGGATTGCTGTTTTTTGTGCTTCCGCCCCTCAGCTTGATGACGTATATGTATCTGCAGCTGCCCGGTTGGGGAAACTGCTCGGAGAAGCGGGTTGGGAATTAGTCTATGGAGGTACTAACAGAGGATTGATGAAGGTTGTGGCTGAAGCAACTATTGCAGCCGGAGGAAAAGTGACGGGTATTATCCCGGAATGTATTCATGAGCGGGGATGGGCTGCCGAAGGCTTGGACCAGTTGATTGTCGCTCCGGATATGAAAGAACGCAAATACCTGTTGCGCGAACATAGCGATGCCTTTGTGGCTTTGCCCGGCGGGTGGGGTACTTTGGAGGAAATTACCGAAGTTATCACTTTGAAACAACTCGGTCAACACAATAAACCTATTGTATTTTTGAATACAGCTGGATTTTATACAAAATTGATGGACTTCATCGATGGCATAGAAAAATCAGGATTTATAGCCCCTGTTTACAAGCAACTTTATGAAGTCGTGAATCGTCCGGAAGAACTTATGGATGCGATCGTAAAAAGCCGGCAAAAAGAATTTGCCGGAAAATATTGATTCTTTTCAAGCATACGTTTATGATGTTTTGCATCCTGCCAAGTATTCGAAGAGTTAAGCCTGATCTTTTATCTTCATCCACTTCAGGAATTGACCAACCGTAACAAGATGAAAATCATCCGGCAATTTTCATCCTGTTACAGGTTGTTCTCCGGGTTTTTCCGGAACAGAACTCCCGGGGAGTTGCTTTTTCCCGCCGATGTCAGGAAACAGGAATTCTTAAAACAAAGGCAATTGGTATACCAGGCCTAGTTCCACTCTTTGGGGATTGTAGTTTCCTACGCCGTAAACTTTTGCGCGGTCTGTATAAATGAAAGAACGGCCGATATAATTGAGGAAAAAATGAAGGTCGTCATTCATGGGATACCATTCAAGTCCTCCGAGATATCCCCAGGAAGTGCGGTATTTCCCTTTCTCCACTCCGTTTTTAGTTTTCAGTACGCTAGCGGTTTCATACATACCTTTGGCGAAGAGGTTTAAATGGTTGCATATTCTGTAATTCAAGTGAAGCACCATGGACATATAACGGGTGTCCAGCACACGGGTATCATAACCGTCGTTGGCAGTAATCATAGAAACGATTCCCGTCCGGTCAATGTCCTCATTAGAGTACATGAAATCAAAAAATCCCAGAAACCGGGATAAGGTCACTTCCGTACCCAAAGCGTAGTAGTACCAATTTTTCTTTTTGGCTTCATGGAAAATAGAGGCGGACCATCTGGTTTTGAGTTGATTGTCCCAGAAATTGCCATTCCAGTTTAACGTATATCCGAGAGGAGCTTTGGCTTGTTTCAGGGTTGACGGAACTTTTCCGTACAAGCTTTCGAAGGAACCGTTCCGGGAATCGACAACCTGAAAACGGAATTCGTGTTGTGGTGTCACCCAATAGGAAAAATCGACACCGGTCAGGAAATTGTTCATATATTCGAGCATATCACAGTATTGATAGACTTCGATCGGGTTAAGGTCGAATTCGAATCCGCCGAAAGCAGTGCACTGTTTTCCTGCGAAGACAGAGAAATTGTCTGTAACCCGGAATCCGACGGCGGCATAATCGATGGAGTTCGGCATGTTGTCCAGGCTTTGGGGATTATTATTCCGGTTGAGCCGCTGACGATAGCGATAATAAATGCGCTCGGAGAGGTTTCCTTTCACTTCCAGACGGAGCTGGTCCATGCGGAAGGCAGTTTGTTCCACTTCGTCATTATTGAAGTAAATGTTGAAACTTCCTTGCATATTCAGATATACGTTAATCTTATCGGATTTTTTTTCCAATTTGGTGATTCTTTCCAATAAAGTTTTATCGTTGAGGGTAGGGTCAGATTGAAAATCAAGGTGTTGTGCCCATGTTACGGCAGCACTCAGGCATAAGCCTATGGTCAGGATAAATGTTTTCATCTTATTTCGTGTTATCGGTTTAAGGATCGGAGCTTTTAATAAGTATGGAAATAATTTTGTATCGTTCTGTAGTCTTTGGTTTTGGTCAGGGCCAGCATCAGTAATATCCGTGATTTCTGGGGATTCAGTTCTTCGGAAGCCACAAAACCGTATCGGTCATCGTCTATTTCGGCATCCTGGGTGGTAGGGCCTGTCGGAACCCGACTGGAACGGACAATGAGAATGCCTTTCTTTGCGGCCTCTGCCAGTTTGCCGAAAATGTTCCGATGGATGTTACCGTTGCCGACACCGGCATGAATAATGCCTTCATATCCCGCATCGATGAGAGCGTCGAGTGCTTCAGGCTGTACATTGGAATAACTGTAAACGATACCTACTTTCGGCAGTTTTTCTATTCCGCTGATGTCGAAAACGGATTGCGTTGTATGCAACTTGTCGGTGGTCTGGTTGTAGTGGACTTTACCATTGAATACATATCCCATAGCTCCGGAATTCGGAGCCTGAAAGGCTTGTACGTTGACGGTATTCATCTTCATGGCTGCATGCGCGCCCAGTACCAGGCCGTTCATGACGATCATCACTCCCCGTCCTGCAGATTCCCTGGCTCCGGCCGTTACTACGGCATTGTAAAGATTTAACGGACCGTCGGCACTCAGGGAGGTAGATGCCCTCATGGCACCTACCAAAACGACGGGTTTATCACTTTTAACCGTCAGGTTGAGGAAGTATGCCGTTTCTTCCATGGTATCTGTACCGTGGGTGATGACCACTCCGTCGACATCCGGACGTTTAAGCAAAGCATTCAGGTAACGGACCAGTTTCAGCCAAATTTCGTCGGACATGTCTTGGGAACCGATTTTGACGATTTGTTCGCCTGTGATGTGTGCAATGTCATTTAATTCAGGTACGGCAGATATCAATTCGGCAATAGCCACACTACCGGCCGTGTAACTGCTGCCGGTAGCGGAATTTCCGGCCCCGGCAATAGTGCCTCCCGTAGCCAAAATGTAGATGTTGGGCAGTCGCTGGGCCGATAGTTGTGTAACGGAAAACAAGAAAATACACAAGAAAATAGATTGTAAAGTTTTCATAAGCAATGGTTTATATATTTGAACTAAAAAATGAACTGTATCATAAGAATGCCGCATATCACAGAGGTTACGGTTGCGATTAGCCCCGGCATCATAAAAGAATGGTTGAGTACGTATTTGCCGATACGGGTGGTTCCCGTACGGTCGAAGTTGATGGCTGCCACAACGGTCGGGTAGTTGGGGATGAAAAAATGGCCATTTACGGCCGGAAACATCGCGATCAATAAATAGGGGGAAATACCCAAAGCAATCCCTAGGGGCATGAATGCTCTGACGGTAGCTGCCTGGCTATAGAGCAGGATTGACATAACAAACAAAGCGATACCGAAAAGCCAGGGCATTTGGGTGACAATACCCTCGATGGCATTTTTCAGTCCGGTCATATTGCCCTGCAAAAAAGTATCTCCCATCCAGGCGATGCCGAAAATGGCAACCACGGCCTGCATGCCTGCCGAAAAGAC
>CAZMAE010000005.1:0-5712 GCA_964564205.1 uncultured Odoribacter sp.
ATAGTCGGAATAGACCGTTGACCCGTCTTCAAATGTTACATACGATTCATATTTATAATTTCCTTTCGCTATACTGTCAGTTTTGAATACGGCCTGCAATGACTCTGCTACGTTGTATTGTTTTGTGGTCGAAGTGATCAAATTCTCTTTTATCAACGGAATTTGAATGGTTTTAGAATTGTCAATATTTGTAAGACGAATTCCAGCCTTGAATTTGCCATTGCCCTCCACTACTTTCTCCATCTCATCGAGGGGAGCAGCCCAAAATCCGACAGGACAGCCCGATTGTGGCTCGTCAACCGACAGAAATGGATGGCATACACCTTTGAAAGATGAGGTGTTATGCCCGAATACGCCCTTTACAGTGCCTAAGTCATCTGTGAATTGGTATGTGACTCCTTGCTTGGGGCCAAAAGCATCAGAGGATGTCGCTCCTCTGAGCAAGTTTAACAGAAAATCTTTAAAATATTCAAGGTTTATGGGGGCTGTGATCGCATCGGTCGCGCCGAAGTAGTCCCCGGCATGACGAGCCAAGGCAGCACTCCCAAGTATTGAGTCTTCCGTATAACTGTAGCACATCAATGTCCACAACACGGTATTTTTCATTTCTGGCAGATATCGTGTCAGAAAGTTATAGTCAAGCACATAATATAGAGTTCCGTCAGAAGACAATCCCCATTCGATATTTTTATTTTTCTCCAACCCCTTGAAGTCAGAGGGCACCATCGGATATCCCTCTGCTGAACCATGTGTCTCAAAAAAAACGACATCATAATTATTGAAAGTAGAAAGATCGGCGGCGGAAGTCATGCTCCCTCTTATGGAGGTGTAGTCAACTACTCTTTCCCCTTTGTAAGAGATTCTAGTGCAGAGCGCTTTCACCACTTTATCGACCTTTGTATCTTCTTTTAACGGGCACCAATGAAGCACCTTAAAGGTAGCCTTCGACAACTGCTCGCTGTCAAGTGACCTTGTGTCAGACATGGTTGATGAACGGGCGGACGAACAATCGTCCAACAGCTCATCATACGGATCTAAAAGATCTTCGAATTCCGAATCATCCCAGGTTGAGATGTCACCCTCCCGAGTAATGCACTTGCCGTCAAAATCAACAAAGAAGTCCCAATTACCGTCAAATGTCACATACTGGATGCCGTTAACAATTCTGCTCCCCGAGAAATTGCTGAACGATTTGGCCGCCTCAACCAGGGATTCATTGTCACATATTAGATTGCGTTCGATTTGACTGCAGATATCCTTGACAGCGTCCTGGTATGCCGGATATTTTTCACTGTCTGTAGTGATGTCAGGATAAGGCGGATTTTCTTCCTCAAGATCATCAGCTGTTGAGCATGAAAACAGCACACCAGCCAAAACTATCAGGAAGAACGAAAGATAGAATTTTTTCATAAAATAGTTTAATTTGATAGGTTCGTAATATCCTTGTTTGTGCCTTTTGAACGTTTGGGATGAGATGCGCACATCAAAAAGTACGTTGCTTCAGTATATCCTCTACTCAAAGTGTTTCGCGAAACCTAACAACAGAATAATCAAAAGCCCGTGCAAATAGCACAAACATTTCGCAATATCCCTGCCGGATTCTAAATAATAGTCGGTCTAACAGCCGCTAAATTTTTGGGTAGCTGAATAAAGCAAAGATGCTTTTTCAATATTTACAATGTACGTACCGAATACGCTAATGCTTCATAGGCAATTTTTTTTTCGTTATGCGAATGCAAACATAGAAATTATTTTCCAATTATTGATGTATTGTACTTGTTGTCTTTAAGCGTGGTCAGCAGATCCAATCAGGCAGTTAACCCCCATCTGCATATCGGCCGGATGTTGCGCCATGACAATTCGGTCGCTTTCGTTCTGAACCAAAGGCTAAAGATTCTGTTGAGAGACCATAGTGGGATATCACGGTACAGATGAATGACACTTCTGGAAGAATTTATCGCAAGACATTACTGATATCCAAAACGCTAAGCTTCTGCGATCTAATTCTTTTAAACCATGAATTTGGATTAGCTGGGGTTAGGTAGGGTATGAGATTTTCTGCAATCACTTTATCTGAAACAGCTCTTGCATCATTGGATGAATTAAAAGAATACGACCATCGAGCAATAATTTCTCCACTGTCCGGCCTGTCGTCCATGATATGAACGATTGCTTCTGACGACCGTTTCCCTGTTTGAAAGAACCTTTCCCAAGGGTTAAGCCCTCCGAACTCAGGCAATGAAAGTGGATGTATATTTAGGCATTCGTCAATTTTGTCGCGTATGTAGGACGGAATAATATATGGGCAACGATAAGTAATCAGCAATTGATACTCTTTCGCTGCTATCATTTGTTCCAATACAGCCAAAAATTGAGTCTTGCTGGCAGCAGACTCATTGCAGTCCAGGATATCAATTGACAAATATTTGACCTTCATCAATTCATCATACACTGAGTTGGGCAGGGTCGTGATGAGAATAAGGTTCATATATAGTTCTTTATGTTAAAGTGAATACCACTATAGTTTGTGATTTGCGAGGCTAAATTTCGAAATTCATCTTCTGACAGATGTCGTGAAAGATTTATCACAGGACAACCATCAAACAGAAACTGTACCGGATTGGGAATTTTCCCGCATTTTAGAGCCTGTTTATATAAATACGAACCGGGGAAAGCAATAATAAGCCCGAGATCTATTGCTGATCGTTTTTTGTGTTTAAGCCACCATTCTATGGTAGTTGTTGCCGATTCGACCGTCTCCTCACTATCTCCAAGTATTATTGTGGATCTGGTATCCAAACCAGAACCTATGCATAAGTCAATCGCATATTCTACTTGCTCAATTGTTATGTTCTTTCTCATGCTTTTTAAGATCCGGTTATCAGCACTTTCAATCCCGAGGAAAATATATCGGCAATTGCTTTGACTTAGAGCCTTGACAATAGTTGGGGTAACGCTGTCTACTCTCAGTTGGATGGACCATACAATAGGATAAACCACTACTCGGCGGCAGAATTCCAAGACTCGTTGCTCGTCATTGGCAAACAATTCTTCTCGCAAAGCGATATAATTGATGTTAAAATGGTGGAGTAGAAAATCAATTTCTTTGAAAATAGAATCAAGCGACCGCTGTCGATACTTGCTGCCCGATGGATGGAAGCAGAATGTGCAATTATATTTACAGGAACGACCACCTATTATAGCTACGGGAGAATATTTTGTGGAGCCATCATATTCTCCGTTTGTTTCAAGGTATTTGTCGTAATCAAACGACAAGTAGTCCGGAATCGGGAGAGAATCGAGGTCGTCGATATCTGGGCGTGACTCAGTGCATACGAGTTCCCCGTTATGATAGTAAACGAGGCCTTTGACGCTATTTATTTCTCTGTGACCGGCAAGGGCTTCTATCAATTCCGGAACTGTAATTTCTCCTTCTCCAATTACAGCATAATCAACCGTGGCACCGAAAGCCAACATGGCATTCTTGGGGTCGGATGTAATCATGCCTCCGCCGGTTATAATCTTGACTTCCGGGGCAATTTTACGCACTGTTTCAAAAAGGGGATATATCTCAATAAATTGGCCGGAAATTCCGCCACATCCCACAATATCCACGTTATTATCCGTGATTATGCGGCGCAACACGGTTTCGTCGTCTTCGTCACAGTGATTGAGATTCAGCGTGAGCACCTTTGCCACGCCTGATTGTTTCAGTGCAGCTGACACATAAAGGATGCCCATTGGCATGATATACCCGTGATTCTTAGTTGAAAAATATCGTGGAACTATTAGTAGAACTGTTGGCTTCATTTTTTCCATGGAACAATTTTTTCAATACTTTTTAATTGATTGATTTTGTCCATCAGCGCAATAACAGCGTTGGCGGCATGATTTAAATCACGTATATCAAGCATTTCAACTGATGAATGCATATACCGTATGGGGATACTTATATTTACTGTGGCAGTGGCATTTTTTAATCTGAGAGCAGCGCTGTCGGTACCGCCGCTGAATGAACGTCCGACGGTAGCCTGCACTGGGATGTTTTGCTCCCGGCAAGCATCTTTCAAAAGTTTCAACAGTATGGGATTATTGTCGGCGTTTATGCATATTCCGATTCCTTTGCCAAGAGATATGTCGGTATATTTGGCAATTGACGAAGGAGTATCAGCGGCAAAATCCACGTCCACCACAATAGCGACATCGAGATCAATTGGAAGAGATTTTGAGCCGAAAAGGTTCAGCTCCTCCTGAACTGTGCTAACCAGCGTAGTTTCAATATTGCCAAAAGTCCCGGCAGCGTGACAGAAAGAGACCAATGCGGTAGCTAATCCACAACGGTCATCGAAGGCTTTGCCAACGAGCCGGTTTTCGCTCAAGCGCTCAACAGGATACGGACGGAAGGTGGCAAAGTCACCAATGGCAACGCGCTCGCAAAACTCATCAACGGACTCGGCGCCGATATCGACCCATAAATCGGATGTCTTTGTGAGGATACCGGTTTCTGTTCCATTGTCTTGCATGGGGTCACAACCAATAATGCCTTCCACTTGCTCTCCATGATCGTTGGTAAAAACCACATACTGTCCAATCAATGATGTGGCCCGCAAGCCGCCTATTTTACGGAATCGCCCGATTCCGGGCTCCTCTATCGAGATGAGCTGAATGCCTATTTCGTCTGCGTGGGCTACGATGCCGCATTTTATTTGACCATCAGAGTGGTCGGAACACCAAAGATTGCCCTGAGAATCGCCTTGTGCTTGAAATCCCCTTTCTTGAAGGTAAGTGTCAAGCCATCGCTGCACCGGATTTTCGCGTGTCGATGGAGCCGATATTTCGCATAGTTCACTGAGCGTTGAGTATAAATCCCCTTTCATTATTTCTGATTGATTTTTACGTTGATCCGCACGATTTGTTCCACGAATTTGCGTGTAAATTCACAAATCTCATTACGGTAAGACTCAGAATAGGTGTTAAATTGATGCCAGCAGCCACCGCCACAACTCCATCTGGCCGAGCACGCTGCACATCGCGGATCACTCTCCTTATTATGGAGCATAAGGGCTTGATATATCTCGGCGTCAAATGCGAATGAACCGTCGGTAAAACTACCATAGCATGAACGGTTGAACAGTGGATGATCGGCTGTTGACACACAGTAGCAGCCGGTAATTTTTCCTTCAGCAGTGATGCAAAATTCTCCCGGGCAGGCACGCTTTACGGGGAATACGGTACGAAGATAGGGGAAAGAGGTTATGTCAACACCCTGCTGTTTCCCCATTTGATAGATGGCGATAAATCCGGTAATGTATTTATCGTAAAACCTGCGCATATCGGCAGGGGTGGCAAACATATCCTCAGCAGTTACAGGTTCGAACATTGCATTTTTAACTTCGGGATATCTTTGGCGCATAGCGTTATATGTTTCAACCATACGGTCAACATTGGACGGTGTAACAGTAACATTAAGCTGTGTGTCAACTCCCCGATGCAGCAGTGTGCGGAGGTTGGAATCTACAATATCGAAGTGGCATCGCTGGAGATTTTGAATCTCTTCAAGGATTTCAAACGACACACTCACATCAATGCCATTTCGAGATATATAGTCAATTTGTGCATCGGAAAGGATCGAGCCGTTGGTTATAATTCTGAAGTGGACCTCCACGCCATCCATTTCGGAGGCTTTGGCGGAAGCATATTCGACACCTCGTT
>CAZMAE010000006.1:0-2234 GCA_964564205.1 uncultured Odoribacter sp.
TACTTCCACCATCCTTTCACGCGGCGTTTGCGGGATTCGTTGTAGGCGCGGTAGTCATCCCGCTCCGCTCGGTGGATCGGCAGCTTTTCGGCCTCCAATTGTTCGATCTCCTGTTCGATGCGCTGCCGTTCGGCATCCGTATAGGCGCGTACGTCGCCCGTGTAGTCGGTCGGAAAGGGCGGCCGGTAGGGGCCCGTTACGACGGGAACGTAGAGCGACGAGGCCTGCGGCGCGGCGAATACGAATCCCGTCAGTGTGGCATAAGCGTTTTCGCCGTCGGTCAGCAGCCGCAGCAGCGGTTTGCGCTGGCGGATGTCGATGTGCAGTACGCCGCGGCGGTCGATGTAGGCGGCGGCTTTCTCGACGAATCCGTTGCGGGCGATCAGACGCTCGATCGCCGTGAGGTCGACTGTGTCGACCGGTGCCCCGATCGTCGGGATGCGCTCCTTTTTCAGCCACGTGCGCACTTCGCCCGAGGTGAGCAGATGGCCTTGCGAGGTGCTGTCCACGAGGTCGATTTTCAGGGCTTCGACGTTCCGGCCGGCCCGATCGGCACTTGCTGCGCCCGCCATCCAAACGATGTAGGTGGTCACAGCACACCAAATCAGTGCAAGCAGAGTGTATCGGAGATATTTTGGCAAATTGGATTCCTCTTAATTTACATTTCAATGCCTATTAATACGATGGGAACGGATGGATTCGATCGACCTTCACGTACAATGTTCGTCAATTCGTTTTCATACCATGCAACACCGGAAGACATTTTTCTCATTAAACTATGCATAGGAATAATTTCAATTCCAACATCTATATCTCCGTGTCCATAAAAAAACGTATGTTTTACATGCAAATCATATTGCACGGAGAAATATTTGCCAAATTGCACCTCAACAGCCACCCGTTGTTTTACGAAATCGACTTGATTGCAGGTTCTATGTGGAATGAATCCTTTGGCTTCAATCTCCTTTTGTTGTTTCTTTATATCTGCGATATTAACAGTATTTTGAGTCGTTCTTAAGTCCTCACAGACAAAATAAGCAATTCTCTGTTCGCTCCATCCTGCACTCGAAAACTGTTGTTTAAATAAAAAGTTCAGCTCGTTAGGTGAATACAAAATATGTCCGGCTTTTGTCTTTTCTTTACTTATTTTAGTTAAAGCGGTTTGTGCATTTACATTGTTGATTGCAGATACGATCTCATCCCATAAATCAGGGTGATGGACTAATAGATATTCGTATCCATTTAAGTGGCTGTAGAATTGAGCTATTTTCATATGTTGTCCCCCCATTCTTTAGGTCTTTGTACTATTTTATCTGTCGCTTTTGGAACGTAAATTTGTTGATATATGGGCCGCATGATTAATGTATCCTTTGCTAATTTTTCGATTCGTTCCAACCCTATATCGACATATTTTTGATTCCAATCTGTCCCATATGCGACTCTGTGATTTTTAATGGCTCCGATCAATGATGAGCCGACACCGGCAAACGGGTCGTACACGGTATCATTTTCATTTGTAAGAGCCAAGACGCATCGTTCGGCCAATTCTATCGGGAATTGACAAGGATGATCCTCCTTTTCAGGATGATTTGCTTTGACATTCGGAATATCCCAAATTTGGGCATCCCAATCGTCATATAATCTTTGTAAAGTCAATGTCCAAACGTCTTCCGGATTTTTGCCTTTTGGATTACCGCTAATCTGACCTTTCTTTTCTCCTTTGAAATATTTTTTACCCGGATATTTTGACGGGATTCTCACATCATCTAAATTAAAGGTGTAATTTTCTGTTTTCGTAAACCACAATATAGTTTCATACCGTCCGCTAAATCTTTTGGAACAGTGCAACCCATGTCCGAAATGCCATATGATTCTGTTTCTTAAGTGCAATCCTAAACTTTTGAAAAAGGGATAAAAATAAATGTCCAACGGATATATCTCACCTTTTTCCACATAATTCCCTACTTGCCAGCATAAACTTCCATTATTGGCCAATATTCGTACTAATTCAACCATTAAAGGCTGCATATTGCGAATATATTGATCAATATCAACTTTTTCCTCATATATTTTGCCAATATTATAAGGAGGAGATGTAATAATTAGATTGACTTCTCCGTCTTGCAGTGTGCTACAAAAATTCATAGCATCCATACATTCGTATCTAAATCTTGTCAATTTCATATTACAAATATACTTCTTTTTTTGATAGTGTTTCGGCCAGCGCTTCGCAG
>CAZMAE010000007.1:0-27018 GCA_964564205.1 uncultured Odoribacter sp.
TTCGGATCAACTATTTCACGCTTTTAATTTCCTCAAATCCTTTTCCGAAAACCCCCATGACTGTATTCATTGTCATAAATACATTCGGATCGACTCGTTTTGCGATTCGAAGCACATCTACGGCTTCATTCTTTCTAACAACAACTATCAGCATTTTCTTATTTTGCTTTGTATACCATCCCTCACAATCCACCACAGTTACTCCATGGTTGACTTCCTCTGTAATTCTTTCCGCTAACTGATCATATTTCTCGGTAAAGATAAACAGCTGAGCGGATTGTTTTTTCCCGGTCAGGACAAAGTCCACGGTAAAAGAGACAACTCCCATCATCACATAGCCATACATCAACCCCTCAATATTAAAATTAATGACCAAACTACAAGCAATGATCAAACAATCGCAATACATAATCATCTTCCCAGGACTGACATTCTTATACTTGGTGACAATCATAGCTACGATGTCCGTTCCCCCCGTACTTCCCCCCTCCGACAGCGCTACGGCTATTCCTATCCCAGTCAACATTCCGGCAATCACAGAACTCATAAATTTATCATTGACGAAAGCCTCTGGAATCAATGGCTGTAAAATACTCAAAAAGGTACTTCCCACAACAATGGCAAAAACGGTTTTTATCCCGAACTTAGGCCCCAACACCTTCAAAGCAATCCCCACAAGCAAAATATTAATCAAACCATAACCTATTCCCACCGGAATCGCTTTATCCGTTAGATAATAAATAATGGTACTCAAACCAGTAGCCCCACCTCCCACAATTTTATGAGGCACTAGGAACCCCAATGCTGCAATGGCATAAATCAACATGCCGAGAGCAATCTGCAAATAAGACCTTATCTCCTGTTTTACGTTTTTAGTTTTCATAAGCCTATTTTTATGCCTTCTGAGCCTTGACCCAATTGTCTTTCAAACCCACTGTTTTATTAAACACCAATTGTCCTTCCCGAGAATCTGCATCTACGCAGAAATATCCCAAACGTTGAAATTGGAAACGGTCACCGGGCTTTGCCATCTTAAGTCCGGATTCCAATTTACACCCCCTCAACACCTGCAGGGAATTTTCGTTTATAAAATCCTTAAAATCGATGTCTTTATGTCCTGCGGGATCTTCATCCTTGAACAGGCGATCATACAGCCGGACTTCGGCCTCGATAGCATCCGCAGCAGATACCCAGTGTAAAGTACCTTTCACTTTACGATTGCTGGCAGCACTGCCGCTACCGCTTCTGGAATCAGGATCATAAATACAATGTATCACTTTGATATTCCCGGATTCATCTTTTTCCACTCCGGTGCATTTAATAATGTACGCACCTTTCAGCCGCACCTCTTGTCCGGGAGTCAACCGGAAGAATTTTTTCGGAGCTTCCTCCATAAAGTCTTCCTGTTCAATATACAAGTCAGCGGAAAAGGCAACTTTCCGGGTTCCGGCCGATGAATCTTCCGGATTGTTTTCGATCTCCACAAATTCTGTTTTTCCCACAGGATAATTATCAAGCACAACCTTAACCGGCTTCAGTACAGCCATTACACGGGGAGCAATTTTGTTCAGATGTTCACGAACACAATACTCCAACAGCGCCATATCAATCACAATTTCCCGGCGAGCCACCCCGACTTTTTCGGCAAACATACGAATCGATTCAGGAGTATATCCCCTGCGGCGCAAGCCGCAAATGGTCGGCATACGTGGGTCATCCCAACCGGCAACGTATTTCTTCTGTACCAATTCCAATAAGCGACGTTTACTCATCACTGTATAATTCAGATTCCGGCGAGCGAATTCGATTTGCCGGGGACGATATTCGGTCGTTGTCAACTGATCCAGAAACCAATTATACAGCGGACGATGGATCTCAAACTCTAACGTACATATCGAATGAGTGATTCCTTCCAGATAATCGCATTGTCCATGGGTGAAATCATACATCGGATAAATGCACCATTGATCGCCAGTTCGGTGGTGGCTGCAATAAATAATGCGATACATGATCGGATCCCGCATCAGCATATTGGGTGCGGCCATATCGATTTTAGCCCTCAACACCCGGCTGCCTTCAGGAAATTCTCCTTGTTTCATCCGGCGGAACAAATCCAGATTTTCTTCCACCGAACGTCCTCGGTAAGGGCTGTCAACACCGGGTTCCATAATGGTTTTTCTCCCCGCACTGATCTCTTCGGCAGATTGGTCGTCGACATAAGCCTTTCCTTCCCGGATCATTTGTTCTGCCCAATCATACAATTGCTGGAAATAATCGGAAGCATAACGCACCGGACCATCCCACTGAAATCCCAGCCATTTGATATCCTCCTGAATGGCATCCGTAAACTCAACGTCTTCTTTGGACGGATTGGTATCATCAAAACGCAGGTTGCAGGCCCCATTATACTTTTTAGCCAATCCGAAATTCAAACATATGGAAGTAGCATGTCCTATATGCAGATATCCGTTGGGTTCCGGCGGGAAACGGGTATGCACTTTACCTCCATTCTTTCCGGCAGCCAGTTCTTCTTCAATGATCTGCTCTATAAAATTCAAGGATCTACCCTCTTCTTCCGATTCCGACAAATAATGATTTTTATCCATAATATGATATCGTAAATTTATTTACACTATTTTTCCAAAGGACAAAAGTAACTAATTTATGAGAGTTTTAAAAGTTTACGTATATTTGCAGCTATGAAAAAAATCATTTGCATAATAATATTTGCTGCATTTCACCTTATCAGTCTGGCACAAAATGAGTTTGACAACTATAATCAGGTCTATCAAGAAGGAGATCAGCAAAAGGATGAACACGAAGAAGATCTCATCCCGGAATCTAACATTCCTCATATCCGTCACACCTGGAAATGGATGCATCATGGGGTATATTCCCTAGAAATCCCGGTTGATACCCTATTGGACGGGATACAGAATTATAACTACATCTTCAAAAAAAGCATTTCCAACACCTTCCTCGGCAATTTTCCGTCTCCTTACGAAGCGAACATTTTCATAGACCGGGCAACAGTACAGGATTTCTACCCTTTAACTTCAATCCGGGCTTTTCTTTTTAAGCCTGAAGACGCATTGGAATTCAATACCACCACTCCCTTCACACGATTAAAATATTTCACGGGAGGAGGAAAAGGCAAGGCAGAAAATTTATTGGACGTCTGGCATGTGCAAAATATCCGTCCATGGTGGAGCGCAGGCGTCCGCTATAATCTGATTTCCAGTGACGGACGTTACATGAATCAGAAATCCAAGGCTTACAATTTTTCCATATTTTCCAACTATGAAAAAGAGAGGGTGGTACTATCCTTCTTTCTAAACCAGAACAACGGTCATTTCCAAGAAAACGGCGGTGTAACCGACCGTACGTATGTAACCGACTCCACGGAAAAAGCCGAGAACATACCGGTGTCTTTAAGCGATGCAAAAAACAGTTACCGCAACACCAATTTCAATTTTCAGGCCCAATACAACATAGGAAAAGCCAAGGAGGTTGTACATGCCGATGACACCACCAACGCTTATCCCGCCAAGGTAGTGTTCAATTTCCGGGCCGAAGGCAATGAACATCGGTTTAAAGAAGAGACTATGAATCTGCAATTTTATCCGCATACCTACATCGACAGTAGCGGCACATCCGATCATGTCCAGAACAAAATTCTGGATTTTTCGGGAAAATTTGTCGTAAACGAACACCCTAAATATAAATATCTGCCGGGCATCTATGTGGGATTGGATTATAAACACGAGCATTATTTCCAACGAACATCCTATGATTCCATCAGTCATACAGAAAATTATGCAGCCACAAATTATACAGGCACTTACCTGACCGCAGGTTTATTCAACATCGACACCACTTCTTTATTAAATTACGATGTTTCCGGTCGGTTGGGCATATTAGGACACTACGCAGGCAACTTTAAAGTCGACGGATTTATCAGCCAGGCCTTAAACAAAACCAGGAACAGCCTTCTGCATGCTGATGCCACTATTGAACTGAAAAGTGTAAACCCATTTTTCGATCGTTATACCGGTAATCACGATATGTGGGAAAACGACTTTAAACCTATCAAGACCATTGAAATTAAAGGAAAGTACATCAACACCCGCTTAAGGACCGAATTAGGCATCGGTTTTACCAATATCTACAGCTATGTCTATTTTGACACAGCAGCCATGCCCCAACAAACCAATAAGGCTTTAATAGTCCTCACAGCCTGGGCCAAGGAAAACTTCAGAGTCGGTCATTTCTATTTTGACCAAAACATATATCTCCAGCAAAACACCCAAAAGGAGATTTTATCTTTGCCGGCTCTTTCCGTTTACTCGCACAACTATTATCAAAACGATCTGTTTAAAAAAGCGCTATTATTGCAGTTTGGCATCGATGTATTTTACAATACCCGATTCTATTCGGACAATTACATGCCCTCCATCATGCAGTTTTACAATCAAAGGGAACACAAAACCGGCAATTATCCGAAAGTAGACATCTTCCTGGCCTTTAAGATCAAGCGGGCGAATCTGTTTGTCAAATATGAACACGTCAATTATCACTTGAAAAACCACGGCAATTTCTTCAGTGCGGCAGATTATCCTATTAATCCGGGCATGTTCAAATTCGGCTTGCAATGGGACTTCTTTGATTAACAGACGACAACAACAGAAATAAAAGAAAATAAAGGACAAGGAGTAATAAAAAATCACGAACTTTTACTACTTTTACCCTATGACAATTTCAAAAATTGCCATATATATAGGTATGCTTTTCTGTTTTACCTGCCATTCAAACAAAGAGCATAAACCGGAATTCCGTTTTCCGGAAAGTTCTTATCTGGAAAAAATTCTGGAACGCGGTTATCTGAATATCTCAACCTTTTACAACACCACCGACTACTATATTTATCAAGGAATCACCCGCGGATTTCATTACGATCTGGCGCAGGATTTTGCCAATTATCTGGGAGTAAAGCTTCAGACGATTGAAGTAAATAACGACATAGATACCGCTATCCAGCGTCTTCATGAAGGAAAATACGATTTATTAGCCATCAGTCTCACTCAAACTCCAGAACGTCGAACCCAACTTCAGTTCAGCAAACCTTTCTTCCATACCGGAGAAGTGTTGATTCAGAACAGAAAAAATACACCGATCCGCAACATGACAGAATTGGACGGCAAAGAGATTTTCATCATGAAAAGCGCATCATCCTATAAAAAAATCCTGCAGAAAATTCAGGATTCATTAAATATACACATCTACATTACCGAAACGGATGACTATTCAACAGAAGATTTGATGCATCAGGTGGAATCGGGAGAAATCAACTTCACCATCATAGATGAAAACATTGCCCAAGCGTCGGGCTTTTCGATGAAAAACATCGACTATTCCCTCAAACTCAGAGATGATATTTCCATCTCTTGGGCCACCCATCCCGAAGCCGACTTATTGACCGGCGAACTGAACAACTGGCTTGCCGTTATTCAGCAAAACGGTAAATTGAACTATCTGTACAAACGTTACTTCAACAACAGTCAATCGGTACCTCACCACACTTCTAAATATGCCTTACTCAAGCAAGGAATCATCTCGTCCTTCGATGATTTATTAAAAAAAGAAAGCCGACGACTGGGCTGGGATTGGCGCTTGTTGGCTGCATTGGTTTTTGCAGAATCCCAGTTTGACCCCGAGGCTGAATCGGCCATGGGGGCCTACGGCCTGATGCAAATCATCCCCGAAACAGCCGAACATTTTCACGTTTATGACTATTTTCAACCCGACAGCAATGTCTATGCCGGAGTGTCTTATCTCCAATACCTAGATAAATACTTTTCTTCTCATGTACAGGATTCTTCCGAAAGGGTAAAATTCGTCTTGGCTTCTTACAATGTCGGTCCGGGACATCTTCTCGATGCCATGCGCCTGGCAGAAAAATACGGTCAGAATCCTCATGTTTGGGACAACAATGTGGACTACTACCTCCTTCACAAAAATGAGTCCCAATACTATCAGGATCCTTTGGCCAAAAATGGTTATTGCAATGGACCGCAAACTTATCATTATGTCGCCAAAGTATTGGAAAACTATAAGAATTATAAGAACATCAAATAATCAGAGAAAAAACAGTTCTACGAACATTGATGGAATTATTTATTTTTTATATCTTCGCAATTGAAAACATTAATTTTCATTTTAAGTATAAATACATGCCTTACAGAAGATTGCCAAATACAGACGCGGCGAGAGTCAGGGCTTTGAAAGCAGCCCTGAAGAAAGGCCAGGCACTGGAATTGGATTCAATAGCCTATCCTTTGTCCTTAAAGCAGAAAATAGAATTCTTCCTGCCTAAATTCGAAATAGCCATCACCAATTCTAAACTAGCCAAAGAGCAACAGTTCGGAAACAGTCAGAAATTTTCCGAATATACCAGAAAAGCCAGATTATATATTTCGCATTTTATCCAGGTGTTGAATTTCTGCATTGCCCGGGGAGAATTGAAACCTAGCGCTAGGCGTTATTACGGACTGGCAGAAAATAGTTCTAAAGTACCTCCGTTATTGACCGAACAGGACTTATTGCATTGGGGAGAAAAAATCATTGCCGGGGAACAAAACCGAATCAGTAGTGGCGGAGGTAACCCGATTTATTGTCCTTCGATTGCCTTGGTCAAAGTGAACTATGAGAATTTCAAAGACAATTACACCCGTCAAAAACAATTCCAGAACAATTCGGCTCGGGAAAGCGGCAATGTTGCACAGTACCGCGACAATGCCGACGCATTGATCCTAGATATCTGGAACGAAGTCGAACATTTCTACGAGGGGATAAGGGACGAAGAGGAAAGAAGGTATAAATGTGAAGAATACGGGCTAATTTATGTTTTCCGCCGGGGCGAAAAGGAAAAAATAAGGCGCCAAAAAGAAGCTGAAAAAATAACACTGAAATTATTTTAATTCAGCCTCTTTCCAGACGAGGGCTCATGTCCGACCCTCTGGCATAAGTGCTAGAAACAGCAAGATAATGATTCTGCCTTTTTCTTGCCTTTCATCTTTTCACAGCTGTCTTTCAGCGGACAGGCATCACAAGCATGGTCATCCTTGTTTTTCTTTAAGGCATTAATTTTGCGATAGCTATAACGGACAGCTCCGGCTACTGCCAGAGCAATTATAACATATACCAAAATTTCTTGCATGCCCATTTCCCCTTCCCCTAAAAAATCATCCAAACAAACTTCCGATCTGATATACGCAAAAGGCAACGATCCAGGCCAATCCGGTGGTATAAAAAATAATAAATAATGCCCATTTAATCCCCGCTTCTTTACGGATGGCAGCAATCACGGCCATACAAGGAAAATAAATAAGCACAAAAAGCATAAAAGCATAAGCAACCAGAGGAGTAAATACCCTCTCTCCTTTACTATTCTCCTGAACTTTGAGTGTCTCTGCCAGATGCTGAGTATTTTCTTCTGCATCGGGAACATGATACAAAATGCCCATAGAGCTGACGACAATTTCTTTGGCCGCCAAACCTGTAACAATACTAACTCCCATTTTCCAATCAAACCCCAGAGGCTCTATTGCCGGTTCGATAAACTTTCCGATTTGCCCGATATAAGATTGTTCGAGTCGTTCCCCCGATGCATCATTCTTTTGCCGGTTCACGGGGAAATACCCCAAAGCCCAAATCAAAACAGAAGCAAACAAAATTATTGTACCCATTTTCCGCAGATATTGTCCGGCTTTCCCCCACATATGAATAGTTGTATTACGCAACGTTGGCATGCGGTAAGGCGGCAGTTCCATAACAAAGGGATCTGACGAACGGGCAAAAAAAGTCTTTTTCAGTAACAGGGAGGTACCTATAGCCAACAGAATACCGGTCAGATATATCGACAATAACACCAAGCCCTGATAAAAAGGGAAAAATGCTGAAACCAACAGAATATATACGGGCAAACGGGCGCTACAAGACATAAAAGGGGTGATCAGCATTGTAATAATCCTGTCCCGCCGGCTTTCCAAGGTACGGGTAGCCATGATGGCAGGCACATTGCACCCGAATCCGATCAATAAAGGAATAAAGGACTTTCCATGCAAACCGATTTTATGCATCAGCCGATCCATGATAAAAGCAGCCCGGGCCATATATCCGGTATCTTCCATCAAAGAAATAAAAAAGAAAAGAATCAGGATGTTCGGCAAAAAAACGATCACCCCTCCGACTCCGGCAATCACTCCATTCACCAACAAATCGTTCAAGGGTCCTTCAAGCATAACTTCGGCCACCCAACTTCCCAAAGCATCCACCCCCTTTTCAATCCAGTCCATGGGATAACTACCGAGCGAAAAGGTTGCCTGAAACATCACCCACATAAAAAAAATCAGAAAAGGGAATCCCAGCCATTGGTGAGTCAACAAAGCATCAATAGCATTTGTCAACTGACGCTTATCCTTTTCTCCGGCCTGAAAAGTTTCCTGCAATGCACCCCGTATAAACCCGTATTTAGCATTGGTAATGATGGCCCGGGTATCTTCCTTGTAAGCTTTTTCCAAACGAGCGATCTCTTTACGGACTACTTCGCTGACTTTTTCGTAATTGGAAACCGAAGACAATTGATCTTTCATAAGCCGGTCGTCTTCCAACAATTTAATAGCGACATAACGGGGAGTATATTCGTCGGTAATATGTTTATGAGGAACAAGTTCCGACTTCACCTTACAAATCGCTTCTTCGATTTCCGGTCCATAATTGATGTGTACATGCCTGACCTCTTTGGCCTGACCTTCGTACACCTCGATAATCTTATCCAATACTTCATCGATTCCTATACCCCGGGAAGCTGTCGTAGGGACAATCGGTATACCCAATAAATGTCCCAGGTAATGATAATCCAACTGTGCTCCTTCCCGGTTTAATTCATCATACATATTCAGCGCCATTACAACGCTGATATTCATATCGATCAGCTGCGTCGTCAGAAAAAGGTTACGTTCCAAGCAGGAAGCATCCACGACATTTAAAACCAGATCGGGATGATGCTTGGTAATGTATTCGCGTACATATATTTCCTCCGGCGTGTATTCTGTGATGGAATATGTTCCGGGCAAATCAATCAGATTAATGGTATATCCCTTATGATAAAAGGTGCCTTGCTTGGCATCAACCGTCACACCGCTGTAATTGCCTACTTTTTCCCGCAATCCCGTAGCCCGGTTAAACAACGATGTTTTTCCGCAATTGGGATTTCCCACTAATGCAATATCTATTGTTTTGGATTTTTCAGTCACCTGACGGGCTAATTCTTCCTCGGTAAAAGTGCCGTTAAACCCTTCCTGATCAACCGTTGTCATCCTCAGCACCTCGATTAAACGGGCTTCACTTCTCCGCAGAGAAATATGTGCATCCATCAGCTTGTATTCAATGGGATCGTGTAACGGAGCATTTTTAACCACCGTAACAATCTCTCCTTTCACAAAACCCATTTCCACGATACGGTTCCGGAAACTTCCATGTCCATGCACCTTCAGTACAACACATCCCTCACCTGTCGGAATATCCGCAAGACTCAAATAATTATTTTCCATACCACTCTCCGTATTATTTCGCAAAGATACGAATTATCAAGCGATCCTAAATACCTATATTTAGGTATTAAAACGGATAACCCCAAAAACAAAACAGAAGTTTTTCTTCGACTGCCTGCAATACAAACAGAACTCACTCAAACCTGTTCATTTATTTTTCCGGAACAATTTTCCCAAAACCTGAATCAATCCATCCATACTTTCTAAATGATTGATCATGGAAATACTTCTGAATGTGGTCACATCTTCTCCAATACCCAACTGCACCGGATAAATCAACATACAATTAACGGTGTTAAAATATTTATTGATATAGGTTGGAACGTAATCCATGTGTCTGGAATACGAAGGATAATCTGGACGGCTCATCACAATGACAAAAGTGTCATTATCCTGAATGTCACGGGCAACCACCCTGAATTGTCCCCAATCGGTAAATTCCCGGAATTCTGCTGCAATAAAGTGCTTCCGAAGTACTAAATTCAGAATCTTTATCACATCGGCATGGGCATAAAAAATAAACTTGGCTCCAAGGTTTTTGCCCATATTCCAAATGCTGATCAACCAGTAAGGGAAACCCGCTTCTTTCTCTGCATTTTCGGGAATGACGATGATGTATCTTTTCACCGTAGCGATAGGCTGCATAGGGCGGTAAGCTATGGTTGTCGTTGCACATTTAGTGAGTACTGCTTCCGTCAACTTTCCCAAAAAAGTATCTGAGATATCTTTTTGCGTGCGCAATCCAATGACAATATCGGTGATTTTATGTTCTTTAGCTACATGACGTATGCCATTGACAATATTCAGATCATAACGCAATACAGGGACTACATGATGATCTGTCGCTGCGGCCACTTTACACGCTTTTTCAAGTAAAGCAGACGAAATTTTTTCCGCAGCCGGATCAGTATTATCAGATTTTATGATACTGACTGCCACCATTTGAGCCTTATTCCGCCTCGATTTGATAGCAGTGCCGAGCGTGATCAATTCTTCTACCGTTTCAGAATTGCTCAAAGGGATTAAAATTCTCTCCTGCTCATCATCGCTATCACCGATACGGTCACCATTCATCTCGGCAATGGCAATATTCTGAGCTGCTTTCTGCGTTACAAAAGAGGCTATCGTACAGGTAAACAAAATCATAATGATGGTGCCGTTCAACACATTTTCATTCAGCAGGCGGATAGGTTCCCCCAAGTCATCATATCCCAGGATGACCTTATAGCCGATCAACACAGCCGCCAGAGTTGCTGCAGCCTGCGCATTGCTCAATCCGAACAACAAGCGTCCTTCATCGCGGGTCAACCGGAAGTTTTTTTCAGAAATCCAGGCGGCAATATATTTGGCAGCGGTAGCCACACCACACATCACTATCGCCACCCACAAGGCGCTCCACCCCTGAGCAAAGGTATGCACATCCACCAGCATACCGACTCCGATCAAAAAGAAAGGAATAAAAATGGCATTCCCCACAAAATCGATGCGGTTCATCAATGCTGAAGTATTGGGGATCAAGCGGTTCAATGCCAATCCAGCCAGAAAGGCACCGATGATCGCTTCCAATCCCGCCGCTTCGGCCAGAAAAGAAGCCAGAAATACTAGGGCCAGAATAAAAATGTACTGTCCGACCGGATCTTCATATCGCTTAAAAAACCAGCGTCCCAGCATAGGAAAAAGAGTACCACAATAGCAATGAACAAAACACTGGAAATACCCAGTTTCAACCAAAAACGATGAGTGATTTCTCCCGTGGACATACCGACAATCACCGCCAACACCAATAAGGCCAGCATACAAGTGATCACGGTCCCGCCGATAGCTATGCTAACCGCTTTATTTTTAGTAATTCCGTACTTACTGACAATCGGATAGGTAATCAAAGTATGAGAAGCGTACATACTGGCAAGCAATACAGACGTAGACCAAGAAAAATCCAGCCAATAAACCCCGGTCAGTGTTCCCATTACCATGGGGATAAGAAAAGTATAAAGGCCGAATCCCAAGGTTTTTCCGACATTTTTCCGCAAATCGGCCATATCTATTTCCAATCCGGCAATAAACATGATGTATAACAACCCCACTGTCCCGAACAACTCTATACTGCTATCCCGGGACATAATCCCTAATCCATTGGGCCCGATCAGTGCCCCGGCAATAATTAGTCCGATCAGCTCGGGAATTTTTAAACGATGTAGAATAACCGGCGCCAACAAAATTATAAACAGAATAACTGAAAAAATCAGTACAGGATTACTCAATGGCAAACTTAGTTCTAAAGCAAGCATAAAACTTATTTTATAGCAAACAAATTTAATAAATATTGCTTATTATTCTGCTTCAAAGAGTTATTCATTTTTTCAAAATAAACCACATTTTGTGCCAATAAGCGCACCCGGCAAACATCTCGGCTATTGACCAAAGTAAACAGGGAAAAACCTATGGTTCCTATAGCAGGGGTAAGCCCGTAAAAAAACTTTCAGCCCGGATGAGTATAAACATCTGAGCTGAAAGTTCTGTGCTCCATTACAGATTTTCCGGCAATTCAAAAACGGATTAGCCTATTCTTCATAACGGATAATCGTCTGTTCGCGGTCGGGACCTACGGACACGATCTTAACCGGAACCCCAAGTTCTTCTTCCAGAAAACTCAGATATGCATTGAATTCCTCCGGAAATTCCTCTTCGCGGGTCATCTTTGTCATGTCTGTTTTCCATCCCGGCATTTCCACATATACAGGTTCAACCCCTTCGCAAATGTCAAAAGGAAATTCTTCGGTTTCTTTACCATCGATGCGATAAGCAACACAAGCCTTGATGGTATCGAAATCATCCAGCACATCGCTTTTCATCATGATCAGCTGACTCACACCGTTCAGCATGACGGCATATTTCAGAGCCACCAGGTCAATCCAGCCGCAACGGCGTTTACGTCCGGTCACTGCACCGAATTCATGTCCCAATTCACAAAGTTTCTCTCCTGTAGCATCGAACAATTCCGTTGGGAAAGGACCTGCGCCAACCCGGGTACAATAGGCTTTAAAAATTCCATATACTTCTCCGATATTGCGGGGAGCCACTCCCAAACCGGTACATGCGCCGGAACAAATGGTATTAGAAGAAGTAACAAAGGGATAAGAGCCAAAGTCCACATCCAGCATGGTTCCCTGTGCTCCCTCGGCAAGAACAGACTTTCCTTCCTTCAACAAATGGTTGATGACATGTTCACTATCGATCAATTGAAAACGCTTCAGGTATTCCAATGCTTCAAACCATTCTTTTTCCAGACCGGTAATGTCGTAACTATAATTTAATGCCTTAAGGGTAATCTCGTGTTTTCTTTTGGCGATGGCATACTTTTCATCAAAATTATGAAGGATGTCTCCCACTCTCAATCCGTTGCGGCTCACTTTATCCGTATAGGTCGGTCCGATCCCTTTTCCAGTAGTGCCAATCCTGCCAGCTCCCTTAGCTGCCTCATAAGCAGCATCCAACATCCGGTGAGTAGGCATAATAAGATGCGCCTTCTTGGATATACACAATTGTTTGGTCAGGTCATATCCGCTGGCTGCCAGACTTTCTGCTTCCTGGCGGAAAAGAATAGGATCCAGTACAACTCCGTTTCCAATCACGTTCATCTTTCCACCTTGGAAAATCCCGGAAGGAATGGAACGAAGAACATATTTCTGGCCTTGGAATTCAAGGGTATGACCGGCATTGGGTCCCCCCTGGAAACGGGTGACAACATCATATTTCGGAGTCAATACGTCTACCACTTTTCCTTTACCCTCATCGCCCCATTGCAATCCAAGTAATACGTCAACTTTCATCTGTATGTCTTTTTTCATTTTTACTGCAGTACCTTTACAACAGTTTATGGTTATTGATTTTCACAAAAAATTTCCCAACAAGCTACCGGGAAACACAAACGTACAAAAGTAAATTTTTTTTTTACCTTTCGAAAGAAAAACGATGAATGTTTATTCTTCCGTCTCCCGGCAAGAAGAACAAATGCCATAAATATACAATAAATGATGATGCACCTTAAACTGGTATTTATCCTGTATATGTTTCACCACCTCCTCTATACGGGGATCGGAGAACTCTTCCACTTTTCCGCATTGCTGACAAATCAAGTGCTCATGATGATGATTGTTAAAAGCTTTCTCAAATTGAGCAATATTATTTCCGAACTGATGCTTTATCACCAATTTGCAATCCAGCAGTAAATCGATGGTATTGTATAACGTTGCCAAGCTCACCCTATAATTTTTATTTTTCATAAACGCATACAGCGATTCTATGTCGAAATGCCCGGCATGAGAATAAATCTCATCCAAAATAGCATATCTTTCCGGCGTCTTCCGATGCCCTTTTTGCTGCAAATAAGCCGTAAACAACTCCTTAACCGTCTCTTTAATCTTATCCATACTTCAAATTCTAAATCACACCCCCGCTAAATTACCAGGGGGATCTTTTCCTCTCCCCTCAAACTACGAATCTCACCTTTCAACTTATCAACCCATCCTTTCCTCCGATTCCATCCGTTTCACTGATTCCACTCCTTGCAATTGCGCTATCCGGTTCACAATATTATTTAAATCTGCCGTATTATGAACGTAAAGCTGAATCACACCTTCAAAGATTCCGTCGGTGGAATCGAAATGAATCATCCGCATATTTACTTTTTCTTCCTTGGCAATCAAAGTGGTAATTTCACTGACAATGCCAGGTTTATCGATGCCGGTCATTTTAATAGCTGTCAGGAAAGACATCAGTTTATGACTCACCCATTTGACGGGAACGATTTTATCACCAAAGCTTGCCATCAGGCGAATCGCTTCCGGACAAGAACGCTTATGAACCGTGACCTTTGTTCCCGCAATATTCATTCCTACCACATCATCCCCGGGAATAGGATTACAACAAGGTGCGATCATAATATCGGAATCGGGGAGAATAGCCATATCACGCTGGTCCTTCTTTTTATCCTCCCCCTCTTTCCCGTTCCACAAAAACTGCAATTTCCAATACTTCACAAACTTATTTTCGGCCTTCTTTTTCAACAAACGGTCCAAGTCATCTTCCGTGATCGCATGCTTCCCAATCTCCACATAGAGGTCATCCCGGTTAATAATTCCGTATTTCGTCAACACTCTGTTCAATGTCTCTGAAGTAGGCGGCAATCCCAATCTTTTGACCAGATTTTCATAAATGTTAATCCCGTTCCGCATCAGTTCCTTGCGCATTTTTTTAAAAGCAGCATTAATATGCGTCCGGGCCTTGGCCGTCACGACAAAGTCCAGCCATTCTTTCTGCGGCTTTTGTTTATCGCTGGTGAGAATTTCCACTTGGTCCCCGCTGCACAGCTTATGACTCATAGGCACCAGCCTGTGATTGACTTTTGCACCAATGCAGGTATTTCCTATCTCAGTATGTATATCATAAGCAAAATCCAAAGCCGTAGCTCCTTTCGGCAAAGTTTTCATATAGCCTTTGGGCGTAAACACCCGTATTTCCTTGGCAAAAAGATTCAGTTTGAATTCATCCAGGAATTCCAGTGCGGTAGTATCCGGCTGATCCAAAATCTCTTTTATACCTGCCAGCCATTTATCCAGCTCCGAACTTTCTCCTTCATTTTTATATTTCCAGTGAGCAGCCAGACCTTTTTCAGCCACTTCGTCCATCCTTTCCGAACGGATTTGGACTTCAAACCATTGTCCCTCTGGCCCCATCACCGTAAGATGCAAAGCTTCGTATCCATTGGCCTTGGGCACGCTCACCCAATCCCGGATCCGCTCCGGTTTTGGACTGTAAATATCTGTAATCAGGGAATATATATTCCAGCACTGCCATTTCTCCGGTTGGTCTGCCTTGGGTTTAAACACAATGCGAACTGCCAGCAGATCGTAGATTTCATCAAAACTAATATTTCGCCTTTGCATTTTCAACCACACCGAATACACGCTTTTGGTACGGGCAGTAATGGTATATTCATAATTATTTTCGCTCAGACGAAGACGGATAGGCTTGATAAATTCTTCAAAAAGAGCCGAAAACTGCCGTTTATACGCCTCAATTTTCCGATCAATGACATCATATTCCTGAGGATGTTCGTATTTCATACTCAGATCCTCCAATTCCGTCTTGATCGCATGTAATCCCATTCGATGAGCCAGAGGCGCATAAATATAAAGCGTCTCACTGGCAATCTTTACTTGCTTATGCTCAGGCATCGAAGCCAGCGTTCTCATATTATGCAAACGATCGGCTATTTTGATCAGAATGACCCGGACATCATCCGCCAAAGTCAGAATCATTTTCCGGAAACTTTCAGCCTGCTGGCTGGTATCCGAACCCATCACCCCGCTGATTTTGGTCAGTCCGTCTACAATCGAAGCGACTTTAGGGCCAAAAATGGTGGCGATATCCTCTACTGTATAATCGGTATCTTCCACCACATCGTGCAGCAAAGCAGATATGACCGAGGTGGTCCCCAGCCCGATCTCCTTCGTCGCAATCTTCGCAACAGCCAAAGGATGCAGGATATAAGGTTCCCCGGACCTTCTTTTCACCCCTTTATGGGCTTCATTGGCAAACTCGAAAGCCTCTTTTATTTTTTGCCGGCTTTCTTTAGAAGTATCTTTCCGTAAAGATTTTAGCAAATCTTCAAAAGCTTCTTTTATCTGTTCTTGTTCTGTCATACATTATTCACAGCGGTCAAGCTCTTAATAAACATATCATTGCTCTGCTCAAAGATATAAAAAAAATCAGAATGTCTATTTTCATCAGCCTCCGAGGCGGGAAAAATTTAAAAATACGCAAAAAACTACAAAATTATGCTCCCGGCAGATACTTCTCTTTCCATAAATATCCCGGCCATCCGTTCAAACATACCGGCCTGATCGGTAGTATAATAAGTAATTTTTCCTTCCCGGGCCAACTTTTCTCTCAGTTGAACATGCCGCTCCAAATAAGCGGCCAGACTTTCGGCAACAATATGCCCTTGACAGACAAGCCGGACATGCGGAGGAAGATAGCGGGCAATCAGCGGCTTTAACAGAGGATAATGAGTACATCCCAGTATGACGGTATCAATGGCCGCATCTTTTTCCATCAATTCCCGGACATATTTCCGGACAAAAAATTCTGTCCCGTCCCCTCTCAATTCATTGTTTTCCACCAAAGGGACCCACATGGGACAGGCCAGTTGGGTGATCCGGAATGTTTCCGGACCGTACAATTTCTCTATTTCCAACGGATAGGAACCTGAAGCGACTGTCCCTGAAGTTGCCAGAATCCCGATATGTCCATTCGATGTATACCGGGCTAAAGCTTCAACACTGGGACGAATCACTCCTAATACTCTTTTCTCCGGATCCCATACCGGTAAGTCTTTTTGCTGTATTGTCCTCAGCGCTTTTGCCGAAGCGGTATTACAGGCCAGAATGACCAAATGACACCCCATACCGAACAATTTTCTCACAGCTTCGCGACTGTATTGATATACCACTTCAAACGAACGGATTCCATAAGGAGAACGGGCATTATCCCCCAAATAAATATAATTATAATCAGGAAGGACCTTTACAATCTCTTTCAAAATGGTCAGTCCCCCATAGCCGGAATCAAAAACTCCTATTTTTCCCTGCTCTGTCATATCGGATGCACTTTTGGATAATCAGGCCTTAAAATAACGGATATTTTTCTAAATCCATGCTTACTTCCTCACTTTTTAAAATAAAAATGCCGCCTTTGAAAGGGGCGGCATCCTCAATATCCGGAATATCTTATTGTAAACCCAATTTTTTCTTAACCAAGGGCAAAACATCCTCTGTATTATCGGCAGCAAAAAGGATAATCCCTGCGCTCATGTCATAAATATAGGAAAATCCGTTTTCTTTTCCCACCTCTTTAATTGCATTCAATGCCTTATCCATGATCGGCTGCATCAATTCCTTCTGAGTTTTCTCCAGATTATCCAAAGCGATTTCCTGAAAACGCTGTATTCTTTGCTGCAAATCCTGCAAATCCTGTTCCTTGGATGCCCGAATCACATCAGAATAATTCTTGGCGTTCTGAGAATAATCGTTTAGTTTCGTCGTGAACTGTTCTTTCATATTTGTCAATTCTTTCTCAACTTCAGCTTGTTTGTCTTGCAAAGTTTTCTGGGCGGCAGCCATTTCCGGCATTGCCTGAATTAATTTTTGGGAATCGATATGTCCCAGCTTAACCTGAGCAGATACTCCCATTGCAGCTAAAGTGAAAGCAACAACAACGATCAATTTAATGGTATTCTTCATAATTTTAGGTTTTTGATTCTCTACTTTGTTATTTTTTACATTATAATCAAACTTCCGCAATGTCACACCGCTTTTATCCAGTCAGAAATACACAATACCGACAGCATGATCTGCGGATAACTCCAACAAAATGAACAACACAAAAATAATAAAATAAATCCGCTTTCCAACCGGTATTAAAAAAATGGCATTGGAAAATAATATCCATTCGCAATTTTAAACATGTTGCCAGACATTTAAACCCACTCCGGATCAGAATTCCTGTCCCAGCACAAAGTGAATTTGAGAACCGGCAGCACCAGAACGCCCGGGCACATCATCAAAGCCATAGCCCCAGTCTATACCCAACAGACCAAACATCGGCAGAAAGACGCGTAAGCCGATGCCCGCTGAACGATAAAGATTGAAGGGCTCAAAATCCTGCAGCTCATACCAAGAGTTTCCGGCTTCCACAAAAGCCAGCGCATAAATAGTCGCCGACTGCGCTAAAGAAATAGGATAACGAAGTTCCATCGTCAGCTTGGTATATAAACTGGCATCAGAAGCATTAGGAGCCAAGAAGCTTGAACCGGCATTGGTTAAGGAGCCATTTTCATATCCCCGCAATCCGATATATTCGCGCCCGTACAAGCTATATCCCGACATTCCGTCGCCTCCCATTTCATAACCTTCAAAAGGCGAACGCTTATACTTATTGAAATGTCCCAAATAACCATACTGTGCTCCCGCATACAACACGAATTTCTCGTTCTTGTCCAGCGGCATAAACACTTTCCCCTGGAACTTCCATTTATGGAATTCAATCCAGCGGTATTTATCCTTGTCCTTAACATTCGGACTGGAATAATCTTTATCGGTAAACCAGGAATAAGGGGGTGTAAATGTCAATCCGAGCGTAAAGTCCGAACCTCTACGGGTGTATAAAGGGTTATCTATCGAACTTCTCCTCAACTGAAGGGCAAAGGACAAATTATTGGAATTGCCGTCGCTGAAGATATAATAAGGCCAATTTTTCAAAGTATACCTTTGATAAGAGACCTCCGTGTACATAGTGAAATAATCATCCGGCCAGGTGATCCGGCGTCCCAACCCTGCACTGATACCGAAAGTGGTCATCAACTGACTGTTATCGTACAAGTCCTTGGCATTATTTCCTGCATAATAAGAATTATAGTAATTTCTGGAATATCCGGTTTGGCGCGAATAGTAGGCCGAAACACTCAAAGAGTTCGGCTTTTTTCCACCCAGCCAGGGTTCCCGGAAGGACACACTAAAAGAGGAGTAGTATTTACCATTGGTTTGAGCCTTTATAGATAAAGTTTGCCCGTCGCCCTGCGGTAAAGGACGGTAAGAATCCCAATTAAAGATGTTACGCATGGAGAAATTGGAAAAAGTCAAGCCGACGGAACCGATAATCATGCCTGCCCCCCAACCTCCGGAGATTTCAATCCGGTCGTTCGCTTTTTCAACCACCTTGTATTCGAGGTCCACCGTTCCGGCTTCCTGATTCGCGTTCACCGGATTCGGTACAATCTGTTCCGGGTCAAAATGCCCCAGGTTTGCCAATTCCCGAACACTGCGGATGATATCATCGCGACTGAAAAGCTCTCCGGGATAAGTATACAACTCCCGACGGATCACATGTTCATGGGTCCGGTCATTACCTTTTATGATCACCCGGTCGATTGTTGCCTGAGGACCTTCAAAAATACGGATTTCTACATTGATAGAATCCTGACCGACAACAGTCTCCACCGGCATGGAACGGAAAAACAAATATCCTTGGTTCAAATAAAAATAGTTGCTGACGGCATCATCGTCCTCCTTCAACCTTTTGTCAAAATATTTCTTATTGTAGACATCCCCCTTCTTAATGTTCAGTAAACGGGAAAGCCTGTCAGCATCCACAATCGTATTCCCTACCCATGTGATATCGTTGTAATAATATTTATTGCCTTCATCCACATTGATATAGACCTTTACCCGGTTAGGAGCGACCTGCACTACACTATCCGCCAGAATAGAAGCATCGCGATACCCCAGCTCATTGTATTTATCCAAGAGGTTGTATTTATCCTCTTCGTAGTTATCCTCGATGTATTTTGCAGACTTAAAAAAATTCCTCAGGGATTTTTCCTTGGTTTTCTTCATGGCCGCTTTCAGCTTGCCTTCCCTCACCTCCTTATTTCCAGTAATAACAAGCTCACTGATCTTGATCTTATTTTTCCGTTCAATATTGACATCCAGGATCACAAAATTCGGATGTTCAGGATCATCTCTCTGCAAAACTTTGATGCCAATGTTATAATATCCTTTTTCCTTGAAGTATCTTTCGACAATATGCTCCAGATTAGAAATCATATTGTCGGTCACCTGAGTGCCGGGTGTCGGATTGATCTTTTCTTTGATTTTATTCTCTTCCGATTTTTTTACGCCGATAAAATTGATTTTGGACAATTTCCGGCGTTCCATCATATGTAAAATCAGGAATACTTTGTTGCCTTCATACCGGTCAACAGATATAGATATGTCTGAGAAAATGCCTTGTGCATAAAGCCGTTTGACGGCTTTCGTAACAGCATCGCCGGGTATTTTTATTTCGGTGCCGATCCGGAGTCCGGACATCTGGATCAAAGTTTCCGGGTCATACTGTTCCCCAACCCCTGTTACCGTAATGCCGCCGATTTGATACACCTTGGGACTGGAATAAAACACTTCCGGTTGTGCTACTGTATCCCTCGTCTGAGCAATCACCTGACAGATACCACAAAAAGTTATCAGAACACCAAGAATTATTTTTCTAACCATATATCCATTTTTAGCAACCAGGTTGCGTTACAGAGTTCAAAAATTTTAATATCAAAACCCACTTATCAGCAGCCGCATCTTTCTCACTTTTTCTTTTCCTCCCGACCTATTGACTGACATTTTTGATCTGATCTCCGGTCATTCCAAACCTCCTTTCCCGGGTCTGAAAGCTACGGATTGCCAAATATAAATCATCTTTTTCAAAATCAGGCCAAAATTTATCGATAAAATAAAATTCCGTATAGGCGCACTGCCAAAGCAGAAAATTGCTCAAACGACATTCTCCGCTCGTACGGATCAACAAATCGGGATCCGGGGCAAAAGCCGTAGTTAGACAAGCAGAGAAATCCTCTTCCTTTAGTTGTTGCAGATCTGCGATCCTCCCAGCCCGATAATCAGCAGCTAATTTCTTCGCCGCTTCCAGAATTTCCCAACGGGCCCCGTAACTCAAAGCCAGGATTAGAGTCACCCCTGTATTTTCTGCCGTATCTGCCATCAAACGGCTCATTTTCTGCCAAACATTCCCCGGCAAATCACTCGTATGCCCGATGACTTTAATCCGGACATTCTGACGCATCAATTCAGCTGTTTCCCGCACAATGGCATCCGCCATCAAATTCATCAGGGCCTTTACTTCGGCCTCCGGGCGATTCCAGTTTTCCAGCGAGAAAGTATACAATGTAAGATACTTCAAACCGATCTCACCGGCAGCTTCGACTATTTTTTTCACCGTCGCCACACCCCGCTTATGTCCTTCAATCCGGCTGAGCCCCTGCCGGCATGCCCAGCGTCCGTTGCCATCCATAATGATAGCCACATGTTGCGGCAATTCTTTTTTTTGAATTTCTTCTTTTATATTCATCTATAAAAATATATATCAGTACCACCCCGCAGTCTCCTTACTTCACTAAAAATGACAGTCCACATTCCACGGGAAAGGGCAGGTAAAAGTCACTCCGGCCACCTAAAAACAATCTTTAAGTAAAGATAAAATAGTGTCCTGATCCTCCGGGGAGCATATCATTTCAGCCCGCCATAAGGCTCCGGAAATTAAATCCCTCCCGGAATATCTTTTACATGGCAACGGGATCATTTACATTCTCCCGCCACTCCAAGCTCAGCTCCCGGCTGGCAAAAACCGCTCAAAGATAAGAACAAAAGCGGAAAAAGTAATGAACCAGATATAAAAATTCGGGTAACAAATGCTAACAAACAATAACAAACCATTCTTCGCTTCAGCAAAGACAGCTTCCCGGTTCTTGCTGTTTCATCCCGTTTGTCATTTCAGAACTGCTTCTCCTGTTCTTGCCATCTTTCATTTTTCCCGTTTATATTTTTCATTCCGTTCCGTTTGTCCTCCCCCCACATCAGCTTATTTCTCAAGGTTTCATAATAGTTATGCCCCTTCAGTGCAACAACGCTTAATTTGATATCATTCATCCGGATTTCCAGGCGATGGCAATCTGGCATCTTCCTTATCCTGGAATCCATACTCAGCACAAAGTCGCCGGAACGGCTTTCGACCTTCAGCCGTATCTGCGCATCGTTCGGAACGACCAGAGGGCGCATACTCAAGTTATGGGGACAAATCGGAGTCAGTATTATATTCCGGCAATCGGGACTGACAATCGGTCCACCACCGCTTAACGAGTAGGCAGTGGAACCGGTAGGAGTCGCCACCACCAGTCCGTCCGCCCAATAAGTGGTCAGATAAACCTCTCCGATATAAGCATGTATATTCAACAAAGAAGAAGTTTCAGCCTTCAGGATTCCCACTTCGTTGAGAGCATAATCAAACCCCGGGACCACCGAACCGTCCACTTTCAATTGCAACATTTCCCGTTGTTCCGTAACATAATGTCCGGAGGCAATAGAGTTCACAGTCTCCGGTATTTCGTCCGCCGGCACATTAGCCATAAATCCTAAACGCCCGCTATTCACGCCCAATACCGGCACCCCACTATCCTTGACAAATACCACAGAATCTAAGAATGTTCCGTCGCCGCCGATACTCAGCAACATATCGGCCTCTCCGCGACATAACCCCTGCCGGTTAAAATAACCGGCAAAACCGGGCGCATAGTTAAACTGATCTCTGAGCAAACAGGCGAACCCTTCCTCGCACACCACTTCAATTCCTTTCTCTTGAAGGCAATCCATCAATTGTCTGAGACTAGGCAGGAAAGATTGTTCCAGTTTTTTCCCGAATACAGCAACTCTCATTTTTTATCCGTTTCTTTCAGTAAACTCCACAAAAATAAAGGTTATAATTAAAATTTCATCAAATCGAAAGGTATTTCATCAGCAGGCCATAGCGTTCCCGCAACGTATCTTCTTCCTCCTGTCCGGTTACAAAACTATTCTTTATGGTGTAATTATAACGGATAAAAGTGTCCAGCACGGGATCTATGTTGAGGGTATTCACTTTTAATGTCAGCCAGACCTGCCGGGAATCCGGATAACAAGACAGATAACAGCTCAAAATGCGCGCCTCGTTATACTCAACAATCCGGGCCACCTCCGCCATAGAATAATCGGCTCTGTTCATTTCCAATACAATAATACCGCCAGGTTGTCCTGCACAAAGCAAGGTGTCCAGGTTCCTCAGAATATCCACCGACATGATCGACCCCACAAAATTATTCTTCCCGTCAAGCACTGCGACAACCGACAATACATGCGAAGAGACCAGCCCGATTACATCATAAATATGGTAATTCTCATACACGAATGTTCCTTCAACAGGCACAGACAACACTTCAAGCGGATCATCCAATTCCCCATGGGAATAGATGAGTTCGTCGGCCACCAGCCCCTGATAGATTTTCCCTCTCACCATGGGTAAATGAGAGACCCGGAATAATTCCATCCAGTTCAAGGCCTGCAAACAAGTATCCGTTTGCTTCAACACGGGAACAACATTCGATATCAATTCAGATGCAATCATAACACTACAACGACAGCTTCTGGGGCAAAGTTACGAAAAAATAATTCAATGACTCCTTGCTTTCCCCGATTTTACATCTTTCTCTGCCCGGCACACATCAAGCTTTTCAGCAGGCAAGTGTACCGGCCGGGAAAAACACTCCGGGAATATTTATTTCCGGATCCCCGATTTTTCTTCTTTTTACCTGAAAGAATATTACATTTATCCCTTATATTTGTGATTGATAATTTTAAACGAAATCATGTCATGTTACCCAAATTTCTTATTGCGGACAATTCACAAGAAGCTATCGACTTAGTTTACGTAGTGCATACGGAAAAACCGCGTTGCATTATACAATGCGACCTGGATGGATTCTACAGCAACCAGAAAATCTATTGGATTGACGAAGAACCACTGAGCCAGGACGACCTCGACACCCTTCTGGAGGAAGCAGAGGATTTCTATGAAACCGAGCTGACCAATCAGGAAGATATATACGACGAAGAAGAAGACGAAGAAGAAAATTAACCTAGCCATATAACATAATGAACTACACGAAAGAAGATCTGAAGAATTTTAAGCAAAGAGAGATCAAGCCGGAGACCATCGACAGACAGTTAGCAAACTTCGAAAAAGGTTTCGGCTATGTCGAACTATCCGAACCGGCAACCATTGACAACGGCATTCTTTGCATCGCTCCTGAAACGGAAGAACATTTGCTGGAAAACTATCAAACCATCCGGCAAAAGGGCGAATTATTAAAGATGGTTCCGGCTTCCGGTTCTGCAACGCGTATGTTCAAAGACTTGTTTCATTTCATGGACACCTACACTGGCAGCGAAGAGGAATTTCTGGCGTTTGTACAACAAAAAGGTCCCGGAACCATGTACAGTTTTTTTGAAAAACTCGATGAGCTTCCCTTTTACGACCGCTTATCCGCAGTAATGTGGAACGACGGAAAAGATATCGGGAAAATGCTGGCCAAACGCGAATATGCCGAAATTCTGAAATACATACTGGGTAAAAAAGGACTCAACTATGGAGATACTCCCAAAGGATTGGTTGATTTTCACATTTACCGGGATTTCGTAAGAACCGCTTTCGACGAACACATCGTTGAAGGGGCACTCTACAGCAATGACGGGAAAGTAGCCAACCTTCACTTCACGATTTCGGAAGAATATCTGAACCTTTTTAAAAGCCGTTTGAAAAAAGTGACAAAGGTGTTTGAGAAAATGTTCAACGTCAAATACAACGTGACCTTCTCCATTCAGAAACCTTCGACAGATACGGTAAGTGTAGACCAGCACGGCGACATACTGCGGGATGAAAACGGACAGATTGTATTCCGGCCGGGAGGACATGGCGCACTGATATACAACCTGAACGAACTGAATGCCGATGTTATTTTCATAAAGAACATCGACAATGTCGTTCCCGACCGGACAAAAGCCGATACCGTAAAATACAAGAAATTATTGGCCGGGACATTGATGGACATACAGCAAAAGGTTTTCAGCTACCTGGAAATACTCGACAAAAAACCGACGGAAGAGCAATTGCAGGAAATCGAAGCCTTTATGAACCACATAGGCTACAAAGAAGCCGAAGGCAAAACCTTCAAGGATTCCAAAGAGCGGATCAAACACCTGCATCAACTGCTCGACCGGCCTATTCGCATTTGCGGAATGGTAAAGAATGAAGGAGAACCAGGCGGCGGTCCTTTCTGGGTGAAAGCCAAAGACGGAAGTTCACGCCTGATGATCATCGAATCGGCTCAGATCAATCTCAAAGATAAAGAACAGAAAAAAATATTCGAACATTCCACCCACTTCAATCCGGTGGACCTGGTTTGCGGAGTTAAAAACTATAAAGGCAAAAAATTCGATCTGACCTCATACATCGATCCGGAACAAGGATTCATCACCCATAAATCCTACAAAGGAAAAGAAATCAAAGTACAGGAATTGCCGGGCCTCTGGAACGGAGCAATGGCCAATTGGATCACGGTATTCGCCGAGGTGCCGCTGACCACCTTTACCCCCGTTAAAACGGTATTCGACCTGTTCCGGTTTGAACACAGAAACGTATGGGAAAAGTAAATCCCGTCCGGGATTTACTTTTTTTCCGAAAATAGTCACTCATTACAAATGCGGACAGCAATTCAGCACCTGTTTTGCTTTTCCGGAAAAAACACAATTATGGGAAAACAACACAACTATTTATTGTTAGCCTTGAAAGGATGTGCCATGGGAGCTGCCGACGTCGTACCGGGAGTATCGGGGGGGACGATAGCCTTTATCACAGGGATTTATGAAGAGCTCATCGATTCGATCAAAAGCGTCGACCTGCACGCCATAAAATTATTGTTCCGATTCCGGTTCCGGGAATTCTGGAACAAAATCAACGGCAGCTTTCTGATTTCCGTTATTTGTGGCATTGCTATTTCCATCTTTTCATTAGCCAAATTGATGACCTGGCTGCTAGAGCACCACCCCATCTACATTTGGTCGTTCTTTTTCGGACTGATCATCGCCTCATCCCTGCTGGTGGCCAAAGAAATCCGGAAATGGAATATCTTCACCGTTCTCGCTCTGCTGGCAGGCATGGCTGCCGCCTACACCATCACCGTCATGACCCCTGCAGAGACACCCGACACCTGGTGGTTTATTGTTCTTTCGGGAGCCATCGCCATTTGCGCCATGATCCTGCCGGGAATCTCCGGTGCCTTCATTCTCTTACTGATGGGCAAATACAGCTACATTCTGAATGCAGTAAGCTCATTCCATATCAGCGTGCTCCTGCTTTTTGCCATAGGAGCCGTCGCCGGTATCATCAGCTTTTCGCATTTGCTTTCGTGGTTGCTGAAGCATCACCACAACACAACGGTAGCTCTGCTCACCGGCTTTATGGTCGGTTCGCTCAATAAAGTGTGGCCCTGGAAAGAAACCCTACAAATCTACACCGACAGCCACGGAGTAGAAAAAGCATTGGTCGAAAGCAACATCTCTCCCATGCACTACGAAAGCCTGAACCAGCAAGACCCCTTGATCTGGGAAGCAATCCTGATGTGCGTAGCAGGCTTTTTGCTCATCTGGAGCATCGAATACATCGGCAAGAAAATACAACATCACTAATAATTCTACGAACATGCAGCTTTACGGTATCATCGGCTTTCCGTTAGGTCATTCTTTTTCCCCGCGTTATTTCAATGATAAATTCCGCAGGGAAGGAATAGACGCCTTCTACCGGACTTTCGAAATCCGGGAAGCTGCAGCAATCCGGGAAATTTTAAATGCCCATCCCGATCTCCGCGGATTCAATGTCACCATCCCTCACAAGCAAACGATTCTCCCCTACCTGGATG
>CAZMAE010000008.1:0-10209 GCA_964564205.1 uncultured Odoribacter sp.
GTTAGAAAATCTGAGTCTGGGAATCAGTGGGTGGTCTAACGTATTGTCAATAAGGAATACAGTACAAAAACCATATACAAAATCTAATTTAAAATTGGGACAAGCAATGCATAAACAATATAAAATGGATTTGCATGATGACGGAAATTATATCAAAGAATACAAACTTCCCAGTGGAAGAAGGATAGATTTCTTAGATATACCCAATGCAACGATTTACGAACTGAAACCCAATAATCCACGGGCAATTAAAATGGGACAGAAACAATTGGAGAGGTATAAAAAAGAACTTGATGCTTTGAAGAGATTTGGAATAGATAATTGGAAAATAAAATTAGATGTTTATTAAATTATGGAGATTAAAGATTTTAAGAAAATATTTGCCAATGAGGTGAAGCAGTATGGTTTTCAGAAAGTGCCAGGTGGGTGGTATAAGGCAAGTTCAGAGTGTATGATTGGTCTTTGTTTGCAGAGGTCAAATTTCGGCGTTTATTATCAATTGTTTATGAATATTTTTGTTCAAGGTTTATTTGGTAATGTATATTTGCCAACAAAATATTGGATAGGAAGCTCTGTAGGAGATATAATGTTTTGTATACCGGGAAAAGGAAAATATGTAGCATTGTTTAGTTTCGAAAATACAATGGATGATGACAATAGAATTGCCTTATTGAAAGAATTTATGGAGGAATATATGACATGGTTTTCAAGAGATACATTAACTTTACAAGGCATAAGAAAATTAATGGAAAATGGAAAGTTGTATGTTCACCCTAATGTAAAAGCTGCTTTGGAAAAAATGGACGGGTGGAATAAATAATTTAGTACATTGAATCCTATAATATAAAAAAAGGAGACGATATCTTTTTTACACTTGTACCTGAGGTATGTTAAAGTATAATTTTTTGAAAAAGATATAGTAATATGTGGAGTGATTTTTGAATTCTTTGCACATACGACTACTAAAATCTTACCCAAGAATACGGTTAAATTCGTATACTTGGGTAAGTTCGTATAAACACTTGACAGACCGTTGTACCTTATGCTCCAAATTTTTGTATCAGGATACTTGTGGAATTATGTTTAACTAAAATCATTGTACAAATGAAAGCGACTTAGGCTTATTTGAGAATATTTCACAGACAGACACGAATTTAATCAAGCAGGCGGTGTGACACGTTTCTCCGGCTGTTCTTCCGCTCCTGACAGGCAACACTCCTGTAACCTCCCCTTTTCATCCTCCTTTTATCGCCCATCCCAATGGAGGTTATAATTTTTAGACACAAAAAATCCCGCTCTGCAAAGAGAACGGAATGGTAAAATGAAAAATGATCGATTACAAAATTGTCAGTTTCACACGACGTCCAAGACCTTCGAATATTCTGAACAAAGTGTTCAACTGGATATCCGCCTTTCCGTTTTCAAGCCGTGAGATATAGGTTTTCTTTGTGCCGATTTTTTCGGCAAGTTGTTCCTGTGTAAGACCTGCACGGATACGTTCCTCTTTAAGAGTAAGAGCAAGGCAAAACGCCTCGGTCTCCTTGTCAAACTCGTCACGAGAGGGTGTGCCAACCTCTCCAAACTCCACATTGAGAAGCTCGTCAAGATTACTGCAATTCATCAGGGCATTTTCTTTTCTCTTTTCCATAACTCCATTATTTGTTTTCAAAATATTCTTTCATCAATTTTTCTGCCTTTTCTATCTCCGCAGGTGGTGTCTTCTGTGCTTTCTTTTGGAATCCGTTGAACAAAATCACCAAAGCACCCTCATCGAAACAGCAGAAGACTCTGAATATATCACCTCCGAATTTGATTCTAATTTCAAATAGTCCCTTTTTACTCTCTATGCTTTTGAGTACGGTAACGGGCAAGCGGTCAAGTGTCTGCAACCATACTAAGGTCTGGGCTATTTTACGTCTCACCATCTCTGTTTGAGCCATATAAAACTCATTAAAGTGGTGCTTGTAGAACCGTATTTCTCTCTTTGCCATATATTCCCTCATCTATTTAACGGCGAAGTTAACGGAATAGTTTACTGCACGCAAATAATTTTCAGATTATTTTTTGTTTTGATCCAACTTCAGCCAATCGGATGTAGTCACTCCAACCGCTTTTTTGAATGCGGCATTCCATGTAAAACGAGAGTTGAAACCGCATTGTTCGGCAATAGTTTCGAGGGTCAGACCTTTTTCTTTTTTAGACATCAGCAATGCCTTTGATTTCTCCACACGGGAACCATTTACAAGGTCGAAGAAGTTTTTGTCTAATGTGGCATTGACAGATTTAGACAGGGGGAGGGATTCCGTTTTTATCCTTCCCGGAGGTTGATGAAAGCGATAAAATCGCAATTGAATATATCTTTACCGGAACAGGTACGGTTGTTTTCGGATTTTCTTCCGTATCTTTTTGGAAAAACATACGGAAGAAATTTCCATTTGGTACTACCAAATGAAAAAAACAAGCGCTTGTTTTTCCAAAAAGATACGGATGAATTTTTTGAAAGGTACGGACGGATTTTTGAAAAGATACGGATGAAGTCCGAAAAGGAAACAAACGTTCCGGAAGGAGCGGATTACACGCGGGATGGAGGATTATTTACGTCAACCGTGACTATCGAATCTTATGCCATTCGTATGGGGCGAACAAAAAAACGCACTGACGATCAGTGCGCTTCATTTTCTGTCGAGATGACTGGACTTGAACCAGCGGCCTCCACGTCCCGAACGTGGCGCGCTACCAACTGCGCTACATCTCGTTTGCGGTGCAAATGTAATAAAAGTCTCAATAAAAAGTACTATATTTGTTGAAAATTTTTTCAATGCCATTCTCATACCATGGACACAATCAGACAAAACAAAGTAGCCAGACTGATACAAAGAGATCTAAGCGAAATGTTCCGGCAGGAATGCAAGGAATACGCCGCAGGAGCAATGCTATCGATCACCACTGTACGCATAAGTCCCGATCTTTCTTATGCCAAAATTTATGTCAGTATATTTCCTTCCAACCAGACGGAAAGTGTGATGAAAAGCCTCGAAGAGCATAATAAAAGCATCAGGTTCATCTTGGGAAGAAAAGTGGGAAAACAAATGCGGATCATCCCGGAATTGCGTTTTTTCGTAGACGACAGCCTGGACTACATTGACAAAATAGACGAACTGCTTAAATAATCCCGGAATCCCGAGGGCCCTTATGAAACTTTCTTTGTTTATCGCCAGACGCTATCTGTTTTCTCCCAAAAAACAGAATGCCATCAACATCATTTCGGCCATCAGCATGGTGGGAGTCACCATCGGCACGACTGCTCTGATCGTCGTTCTGGCTGTTTTTAACGGCATGGACTTATTGTTGCAAAAGAGCACCGGCAGTTTCACCCCCGATCTCGTCATCTCTCCGGCATCCGGAAAGTTCGTTCATTTTGATGACAGCATATATGGAATATTGAACAGACAACCCGAAATCGCCGGCTATGATAATGTGATAGAAGAGAAGGCGCTGGCAGTACATGGCGACAAACAAGCCCCTGTTATTCTCAAAGGAGTAAACCCTGATTACATCCGGCATTCCAGCCTGGCCAACAACATCGTATACGGCGAACCCATACTGCAATCGGACAATGGTCAACGAGCCATCATAGGATACGGCATAGCTGCACAGTTAGATCTGGGAGCGAATCCGCTCAATCCGCTCACTTTTTACTACCCCGACAAAAAAGCATCGGCTTCGACTTCGGCGCTACAATCGGGCCAGCTATTTCCTTCGGCATTTTTCAGTTCCCAGCAAGACATTGAAAGCCAATACGTCATCACCTCTCTGGAATTTGCAAGATCTCTGTTTAAAACAGGTGAAAAAATTTCCAAAATCGAAATCACGCTGACCGACCCCTCCACCATGTCCAGGGTCAAGAAAAAAATCGGCGGCGAAATGCCTTCCCGATACAAAATCGAAGACAAATATGAAATCAACCGGGTCTTTTATGCCATGATGAAATCTGAAAAGCTGAGCATTTTTTTGATTTTGCTTTTCATCCTTTTAATTGCCTCTTTTAATATCATCGGTTCGGTTGCGATGTTAATTCTGGACAAAAAAGAAGATCTGCTCACCTACAAAGCCATGGGACTGAATAACCGGGACTTGATCTCGATCTTCCGGACCGAGGGCAACCTCATCACAGCCATCGGTGCCTTCTCCGGTTTGCTGCTAGGTCTAGCCATCTGTTTCCTTCAACAAAAATACGGGTTCATCACGCTGGGCGACGGCAGCTATATCATCAACGCTTATCCCGTAAAAATAGTATTCCGGGATGTTTTGATTATCCTGGGTGCCGTTTTACTGATCGGGTACCTCGCTTCAGAATTTCCGGTCCGCTATTTGATAAAAAAATTGTGTTGAATCTTTGTAAACTCCTGATAATATAAATACTCAAAGGTCATGATGAAAAAAATTATCACTTTTATCTGCTTGTTCAGTCTGATTCTTCCGCTTTGTGCCCAGGAAAAGGAAATGAAGGCAGTGATCGAAACCAATCTGGGCAATATGACTGTCAAATTATACAATGATACCCCCCAACACCGGGATCATTTCGTCCGTCTGGCTAAAGCCGGACATTACGACGGCACGCTATTTTACCGAAGCATCAAGAATTTCGTCATACAGGGAGGCTCGTCCGATAGCCGGCACGCCGCACCGGGAGTCATGATCGGCTACGGGAAACCGATTGTAATCAGTTCGGAAATCAAACCGGAACACTACCACAAAAAAGGCGCCCTGGCTGCTCCCCGCCAACCGGACCGGGTAAATTTCTTCAAAGAATCCGATATTTCCCAATTCTACATCGTACAAGGGAAAAAATACGATCCCAAGGAATTGGAGATTTTAGAGAAACAAGTCAATGTCCCTATCCGCAGAGCCATCCAAAAAAAGTATTATACTCCGGACAAAAAAGTGATCCTGGACTCCTTACGCAAAGAAAAAAATGTCAAAGAATTCAGGAAAATTGCCAATAAGATAAAAGAAGACATCGCCTTTGAATGGAACACGAATACTGAAAAGATGTATATGACGGATGAAAAACGGAATGCCTATATCCACCAAGGGGGAATACATCACCTGGATAAGGAATACACGGTTTTCGGAGAAGTGATCGAAGGGCTGGAAGTAATCGACAAAATAGCTGCTCTGCCGACCGACAGTAACGACCGTCCGAAAACCGATGTAAAAATAAAAGTCCGAATATTAGAATAGCCCTCCATGAAAAACAAAACAACCGTCACCGCCACCACTATCCTATGGGTTCTCGTCATTTTTGTCCTTTGCACAATACCTGGCGACAGCATCCCCGATCCGCACATGAACATCCCGCATCTGGACAAAGCGGTTCACTTCGGCATGTTTTTTATCATGTCCGTGCTATTGACTTTAACCCTTGAACAACTGACGGGGTGGTCGCTAAAGAAAATTTACCTGCCGGCCATACTGATTGTCTCCGGATACGGAGGAGTGATCGAGATACTCCAGCATTTCTATTTCGACCGGGGAGGTGACGTTTGGGATTTACTGGCAGACGTCACCGGAAGCATAGCCGGCTGTCTCTGCTATCCCTTCATTAAATGTTTATTGCACCTTAAAAATTAATTTTGTCCCGATTTTCTAATTTCAATTAATTCCGCTAGTTTTGTAGCTTTGATAATCAAAAACATGACCCATGTTAGAACAGATTAAGCAATTAATATCAGAAATCGAAGGCTTTACGGCAACCACCGCAGAAGAGGCAGAACAATTCCGCATCAGGCATTTAAGCAAAAAAGGAACCATCGCCAACCTATTCGATGAGTTCAAGAATGTCCCCGCTGAGCAAAAAAAAGAAATCGGGAAATCTCTGAATATTCTGAAAACGACAGCCTTGTCCAAAATAAAAGAGCTTAAGGAAAGCCTTGAAAACCGCGAAGACGGTAAAACCGGGCAGGACCTGACTTTGCCCGGAGACCCGATAAAAACAGGTAGCCGCCATCCGCTGTCCCTGGTAAAGAATGAGATTTTATCCATATTCAGCAAATTGGGCTTCACCATTTCGGAAGGTCCTGAAATCGAAGACGATTGGCACAATTTTTCAGCGCTGAACTTCCCGGAGGAACATCCCGCCCGCGATATGCAGGACACGTTCTTCATTGAAAAAAATCCGGATATTGTACTGCATACTCATACCTCCTCCGTACAGGTCCGGGATATGGAAACCCACAGTTTACCTATCCGGCTGGTTACTCCCGGAAGAGTTTTTCGCAATGAAGCGATCTCTGCCCGTGCTCATTGTATCTTCCATCAAATTGAAGCACTTTATATCGATGAACATGTTTCTTTCGCCGATTTAAAGCAAACGCTGACTTATTTTGCCAAGGAATTATTCGGGCCGGACACCCAAATCCGCCTTCGTCCTTCTTATTTCCCATTCACCGAACCGTCTGCAGAAATGGACGTATCCTGTTCCCTGTGCCATGGCAAGGGATGCAATGTTTGCAAAGGCACCGGATGGCTTGAGATCCTGGGTTGTGGCATGGTAGACCCCAATGTTCTTGAACTCAACGGCATAGACAAAGACAAATATACCGGTTTCGCATTAGGAATGGGTATAGAACGCATCACCATGCTAAAATACGGAATCAAAGACCTGCGGCTGTTCTTTGAAAACGATATCCGTTTTCTGGAACAATTCACAGCAGCCATTTAAAACGACCGCTAAAATAAATGCTTTTTAAGAGACGGCTCTTTATTTGAGTATTTCCATCAGTTTATCCAAACGCGGAGCCATGATGATTTCAGTGCGGCGGTTGCGGGCACGTCCCTCCGCTGTACCGTTATCGTCTACTGGCATATACTCTCCCCTCCCGGAAGGAACAATCTGCAAAGGATTGACACCATAATCCCCGGTCAGAATGCGAACCACCGAGGTAGCCCGGATTACGCTCAGATCCCAATTATCCTTGAACTGTACCGTTTTGATAGGCTTAGTGTCCGTATGTCCCTCAATCATCACGTCGATATCCGTCTGCTTTTTCAGTACTCCGGCCAATTTCTCCAACGCAGCTTTTCCCTGCTTATTTACCGAAGCGCTTCCCGACTCAAACAAAAGCTTATCCGACATAGCCACATATACTTTGCCGCCTTTTTGCGTCACGGTCAACTCATTGTTATCAAACCCCAGCAAGGCGTCCTTCACGCTGCCCAATAAAGCGGTCACCCTGCCATTTTGTGCCTTGATCTCTTCTTGCAGCTGGTTAATGGTAGCTTCTCTCTCCGCCAGTTTGGACATTTTCTCTTTCAGCAGCATGGTCAGCTGATCCTGTTCCGACATATTCGAATACAACGCTTCACTATATTCCCGGATAGTTTGCCCCATGCGCACAGTATCTCCTTCCAGGGACAAGATTCTGCTTTTCAAGCCGGCATTGTCCTCTTCCATCTGATTCAAGCGTTTGTTCAATGCCCTTTCCCGGCTCAAAGCAGCCAACCGGCCGCTCTCGGCAACAGTAAATTTTTGTTTGGAAACACACGAACTCACTCCTATTAACACACAAATCGCATAGATTATCTTTTTCATACCGTACAATTTTTATCTGCTCATTTAAGAGAGTACAAACTTAAAAAACAATCCGAAAAAATCCATTCATTCCATCAGAGATTGTGAAGATTATTATAGCTTTGCAAAAGACAAGGCATCCCTTCCCAACAAGGGATTATGATCGGAAGAGTCATTCCGCAGCCAGCTTTGGGAACCCCAAAACAAAGCAAAGCCAACGTCTCCTGGCACGGGAATTGATAAACAAAGATGAATGGAATAACATTAAAATAATATATTATGAAAAAGATTTTTATCGCTATGGCAGCATTGGCACTGGCAATTGCTTTGAGCAGTTGCGCCAACCGCAAAGTGTCCAGGGTAAACAGCAATGAAGTGATAGACCTGAGCGGCCGATGGAATGATACGGATTCCCAGCTAGTTTCAGCTGAGATGATCAACGATCTGCTCACCGCCCGCTGGCTACCGGTATATGAAAGCCAGCACAACAACAAACGGCCCGTGATGGTCGTGGGGACCATAACCAACAAAAGTCACGAACACATCAGTGCAGAAACCTTCATCAAAGACATTGAAAAAGCCATCATCAAAAACGGAAGCGTACGCCTGGTGCAGGCAGGAGAAAAAAGACAAGAACTGAGAACCGAACGGGACGAACAAAACCAGGGCTACACCTCGGCGGAAACGGCCAAAAAGTGGGGTCTGGAATTAGGAGCCGATTTTATGCTGCAAGGAACCATCAACAGTATTGTCGACAGCTATAAAAAGGAGAAAGTGGTATACTATCAGATTGACCTCGAACTCACCGACCTGGAAACCAATGAAATGGTCTGGATGGGTGACAAAAAGATAAAAAAACAAGTCAGCGACCGTTCTTTTTAACTTCAAACAGGTATGGAATAAAGCGCATTCCATACCTGTCGATTTTTCCGGCATCATGAAATCCCGATTCCTTGTCTTCTTGCTATTCAGCCTGCTTGCTGCCAGTTGTGCCACCTGGTATCAAAGGACTATGGCCTTCCAGGAAGCGGTAGAAAAGGGAAATTTTGAACAGGCTGATAAATTACTGCAAAAAGACAAAAGGCAAAGCCGCGATAAAAACAAAATCCTTTATTACCTCAATCTGGGATACGTGAATTTCATGCAGGGAAAATACGATGAAAGCAATGCCGCCTTCGAAACAGCCGAACAGCTGACCGAAGAACAACACAAAAACGTATTGACCGAAGCTGCCGTATTGGTGACCAACCCGGAAGTCCGACCCTATAAACCGGAAGACTTCGAGGTGGTTATGATCAACTTTTACAAAGCACTCAACTATTTACAAATGAACAACATGGAAGATGCTTTGGTAGAAGTGCGAAAAATCAACATCCGCTTACAACAATTGAATGATAAGTACCCGGATCACAAAAACCGGTATCAGCAGGATGCTTTTGCCCAATTATTGATGGGCCTGATTTACGATGCCGCCGGAGATGCCAACAACGCATTTATTGCTTACCGCAATGCCTACAACACTTACGAAAGCGACTACACTAGACATTTCGGGCTGTCTGCACCGGAGCAATTAAAAAAAGACCTGTTACGCACAGCACATACCTGCGGCTTTACATCGGAATTGAAGGAATATGAAAAGAAATTCGGATTCGATTATGCCCCCCAGCCCGGAACTCAGCAAAATGGTCAATTGGTCTTTTTTTGGCTCAATGGTTTCGGGCCTGTCAAAACCGAGTGGGGAATTACTTTCACCAAAATCAATCGCGGAGACGGAGCCGTTGTCTTCCATAATGAGGAAACGGGACTTACTTTCCCGTTTTTCTGGGATAGCGGCTATAATGAAAACGACAGGAATGCTTTAGCCCATTTAAACGTCGTGAGAACCGTTTTCCCTAAATATACGGAAAGGCCGCCGTTCTATACCCAAGGAATCCTCAAATACAACCGACAGACTTATCCATTAGAGGAAGCAGAAGATATCAACCAAATCGCTTTCAAAACATTGCACGACCGGATGGTGCGCGAATTGTCCAATTCCCTGCTCCGGACCGCGACCAAACAAGGGCTCCGGTATGCCGCCTCAAAACAAAACGAATGGCTGGGATTTGCCGTAGGCCTGGCTGGCGCTTTCACAGAAAAGGCAGATACACGCAACTGGCAAACATTACCTTATTCCGTTTCTTATGCCCGGATCCCTCTTATGCACCCTGAAAACCCCATCGTACTGGAGTTTTCCGGGCCTAAAACCAGTACAGAGGTACAACACATAACGATTCCTGCCCATCATTCCCGTACCCGTTTCTTTGTATATACTACCCTCTGAACAAGAATCGGAACAGAATTTGCGGTTGAAAAACCGTAGTCCTTCAACCGCAAAATCTTGATTTCTACTCTGTGAAATACTTATAGAACAACGGAATGGTCCGTATCCCGTTAAAGAATTGCTCCAAGGGATAATTTTCGTTAGGAGAATGAATGGCATCCGTTCCCAAGCCAAAGCCCATCAAAACCGATTTAACGCCTAAAACTTCCTCAAAGGTCGCAATGATAGGTATACTACCACCCGAACGCACCGGCACAGGCTGTTTCCCGTAAACTTCCTCATAAGCCTTTTCGGCAGCCTGATAGGCTGGTAG
>CAZMAE010000009.1:0-2781 GCA_964564205.1 uncultured Odoribacter sp.
AAAATGCATTTCCCTCCATTTTACTGTTAAATCAGGAGCTGGAATAATTGTTGGTGTTTGAGACTTCGAGTTCTCTACAATTGAACGGCGTGAAACATTTTTAATTATATAATCACCCAGTTCACCGAAAGTGACAGATCCATTGCTTTCCTGAAGCTTTTTAAGTAAGAAATATGTAAACATTCCATGTTGCTGTTCTTTATAAGGGAAAGCCGTTTCATCACCTGTAGCTGCAGAAAATACAATCATATTACCAGTAGGAACATCTGTTTTGGCCTTAAGCGCAACTCCACGAGAAGATGCCAGCATCTTACCACTACGTTGCGCTCCAGAAAAACATGCATCTAATAACACCAATGTATATTGTGATGGACATGCTGATAATGTCGCATACAAATCACTAATTTTATAACTGGTTGTGACATCACCTCCAAAACCATCTGATGGCAACAAATAGGCAGAAGAAGTGCCTTCGTCAGGTACGCCGTGACCTGCATAATAGAATATAAATTTCGCCTCCCCATTATATGCAGCAGCGACTTTTTGTATCCACTGAATTTCTACTCGTATATCGTTTAATGTTGCATCATTTACATGATGGATATTACTTTGTGGAATTCCCAACGTCTTATGGCAATATTCCTTAAATATCTCCCCATCTGACAACGCATACTCAACTTTTGATTCTCTGCGATAATTTTCATTAGAAACAATAACCGCAAATATATTTTCATTAGTGTGAGAGACCGTAGGAATGTTAGTATTTACATCTGAATAGAAAGATTGTGTTGCTTCTACATTATTATTTAGGTCAATATCATTACCAGGGTTGTCGTCGTGTGAATCATCATCGTTTGTATTTGAAAGTGCTGCGACACCAGCTCCTGTACATTCTTTTAAACTCCATTTGTAGTCGTTGTATGAGTGATTGTCAAATGTACTTAAAGAGGCTCCATTCTCACGTGATGCCCACTGTTTAACGATATTGTCCTTATATGCAGACGAACATTCTTCATTAAAATTAAAAAGTCCACCATTTGTCTCTGAAATTGATTTGGTATCCAAAGAAGTTGGAGTATTGATCATCTTGAGATTCTTGAATCTATTAAAATCATAAAAATCAATTTTTTCTATTGTGTTTGGCAGTATAATTTTCTCAACAGCTAATTCGAGATTTTCTGATGTTGTAGAACGTTTAGGTTCTTTTAACGCCTCTCCCCAATGCAGCATATCCGTAATTGTACAGTTAATACCTTCGCAAACGATATTAGCTGGTAAATTTATCTCTTTTGACTGCAAAATACTTTCTTTGAGAGATATACCGCAAATGGCCGCTGTTTTTTTCCCCTCATAACACGCAACATAAGCTATATAACTATCTGTTTCATACCATTCGTATTTAGGTATTACAACACCAGCTCCTGTGCATTCTGTTAGACTCCATTTGTAGTTGTTGTATGAGTAATTATCAAACCTGCTTAAAGGAAACCCATTCTCACGTGATTTCCACTGTTTAACGATATTGTCCTTATATGCAGACGAACACCCTTCATTAAAATCTCCTTTTTTCACTGAAATTGATTTAATTTTCAAAGAAGCTGGAGTATTGACCATCCTGAGATTCCTGAATCTATTAAAATCATGAAATTCAATTTTTTCTATTGTGTTTGGCAGTATAATCCTCTCAACTGCTAATTCAAGATTCTCTGATGTGTTAGTACGTTCAGGTTCTTTTAACCATTCTCCCCAACGCATTATTTCCGTAATTGTATAGTTAACACCTTCGTAAACAATATTATCTGGCAGGTTTATCTCTTTTGACTGCAAAATTCCGTCTTTTAGAGATATGCCAATAATAAATGCTAAATTGTCAATATATTCAAAATTCCCGTTCCAACATGCGAGACGCGCTATATAACTATCTGTTTCATAGAAACACAATACGGGTTCAAATCCAGATTCATGGTCATCTTCTGAAGTTGCCAATGCACTAAAACTTTGTAAAAAACAGCAGCTTAATAACGCTATTGCTTTAAATGCTGATTTCATAACCTTTTTTGTAAAATTAAATAATTATTAAGCGATAAAGTTATTCCTTTGTAACAGTCAATACTTAGTCTGACAGTTGTTTTAGTATCGGGCAGCGAAACTGTCAGAAGTTCGACGCGAAGTTACACAACTTTTCTTATCCTTACAACCGAATGAGTTATTATTTTTCTCATTCGGTTTCTATTATTTCTTCATTTTGCAGTCGAGGTCTTCTTGCCGCGGCGATACCTTCGATAAAAGCGGCTATTTCAGATGCCGCTGAATCCAGTCCAAATGGCCGCGCTCGGTGGCTTCGGATGTCCAATGCTCGTTAATGGGCGTAATCAACGCCTCTTTGGGACAAGTCAATGTATTGTAAACGGCGTAACTGGTCGTAGGCGGGCAGGTGTTGTCGTTGAATCCCCACGTCAGGTAGGTGTCGGCCTTGACGAACCGTGCGAAATTCACAACGTCGTAATAGGCCATCGTGCGTAATTTTTCGGGCGTGTCCATCCCCTCGACGCGGAAAAAGTGCGGGTATCCGCCGGCCCGTCCGGCCTTGTATCCGGCCATGTCGGCCAATGCCGGATGATTGGCCACGCAGGCGGTAACCCGCTCGTCCAATCCGGCCGTGATGATCGACAACGCGCCGCCCTGGCTGCCGCCCTGCACGATGACGTTGCGACCGTCCCATTCGGGCAGCGAGGTCAACAGATCGATGGCTCGTACGCATGCCAAATAAACCCGCTTCAT
>CAZMAE010000010.1:0-5928 GCA_964564205.1 uncultured Odoribacter sp.
ATCCATAAAGGGATGAATATAAGTAAACAGGAAATGACCTAAAACGGCTCTAACAGAGGCTTCCGGTTCTCCTTTGAGCAATTCAAACAAAGTGGTCATAGCGTCACGAAGTACGCCCGGATTCAGAGGTGTGTGCATCGAGTTACGAATATAGACCTGATGGGAACGATAACCGACAATATCGGATGGTTTGATAATACCTGCCGTTACGCAAGGCATAAACATTTCACTGTGCCATATTGATAAGTCCCGTTCCGTAACCTCTGCACTGTTGCTACCTTTAAAAATATCAGATACGCTCTTTTTGACTTCCTGAAAGGCTTGCCAATAACCACGTGCGGCAAGCGCACTCTTTGAATCCATATCTTCTCCATCCGGCTTCCATGCACCGCTTTTTACTTTGTTTATCAATTCGTCAGTAACCCGATACCCCTCGATAGACAAGGAGTGATAAGCATCCAATTTGTATCGGGTTTCCATTCGCTCTAAAAATTCTTTGGCGGAAAGATTACTTTTAAGCCGGGTGAAATTAGCAATTACATCTTCTCTCATATTCTGCCACATCAAGCGCAAACGGACAGCGCATGGAGAATGCGACATACGAATTTCCATCACCTTTTCAAACGGGTCTTCTTCATTAATGGTATAGCCCATACGTTTCATCGTTCCGGCTATCTCATCGGCTATGTCCGTTCGCCCGATATTACGAAATGCGCCAATCACCCTACCTGCCCGGACTGTTTGACCTGTATCTACCAATATCTTCAAAATGTCCGAGCTGTCATTAACCATTGCAAGGGCAGTCCGCATCGTTAGCGCATCATTGCGATACATGGTAGGCGTAGCTACGATAATAGCTTCCGCCAGTGTATAGAGGTTAAGATGATACGGATTGTTCGCATCAATCTTCGAGGGCAATTCTGCCCCTAAATTGAAAATAGAGGTCGGAGGAATTAACGGAACCATATAATCGTTACCTTTAGGCGCTCTTATAAGCACTTGGTTAGGTATGGTGGTAGCACCTGTATATATCGACAATGATTGTTCGGCAGATAAACACCACTCATCGCCGTAGCGTTCATTGGCATACCGGGCGATAAAGTTCCAAAACGAAGCATACCATGCCGTACTGTCGCCCGGCACTGCTCTTGGGTCGGTAACCACATACCAGCCTTTTATGATAGGTTTGAGAAAATGATTATCAACCAACCTTTTTATGTGTGTCCGGGATAAGTCACTACTTCTAATTATCGTAAAATCATTCTCCCGTTGCACTTGTTTGAGCGCATCCAAAGAAGATGCTAACAGTTCTGCTATCGTTGCCATAGTCTTACTTCCTTTATGTATTACACGATTATTCGATTGTAGCAAAACACGAATATTACGCTTTTGGATTACACGAATATTTTGCAAATATAGTCAAATATACTTGGAAAACAAATAAATAGAAGTAGTGTCTTTTCTCCGACATAATTCGCGCCATACTTTTACGGTAAATAATTCCACAATCGTATGGATATTGATACAAAATTTTTCTTAATTAACGATAGATTAGAACTAATGAGTGACCAAGTTAAGCAACTCACAGCAAAGCGCAGAAATAATCACGCTTGCCAATTCATTACCTGAATTTCTGCCATTATTTCGAACATTCTATATTTAAGGAGGTTATACTATTCTTCCAGATTTACAAAAATATCCGAGCCATCCTGAACCATTGCAAGGGCTGTCCGCATCGTTAGCGCATCATTGCGATACAGGGTAGGCGTAGCTACGATAATAGCTTCCGCCAGTGTACAGAGGTTGAGATTATTCGTAACTTTCCGGCAAGACCCGCAGAAACAAGCCATTGGCAAGCAGAAAACCGGAACTTCAGCACCTTGTCCGGTCCGGGAACTAGTTTTTAAGCAATTTGCTGCTCCGCAGTTTGATTCGGGTCAACACCTTCTTGGTATACAACGGAAAATCACTCTTCATCATCCAATCGTAGTATCCCTGCTGTTCATTGAGCACCTTTTCAACAGGTATCCCCTTATTTTTTCCGAAATTAAATACCTCTACCCCTTTATCGTCATAAACGATAAAACCGGCAAAATCGACATTCTTATTCTGGGTAGAAAATTTACTCAGGAATTCTATACTGTTTTCCAGCTTATCGCCATACCGGTCCAGCTGAGCCTTCAACACCTCGTAGGTCGCCATCGTATCCGCTGCCGCCGTATGGGCATCTTCTAGGCATTTGCCGCAATAAAAATGATAGGCAGCCGTCAGCGTCCGTTGTTCCATCTTATGAAAAATCGTCTGTACATCCACAAACTTCCGTTTACTCATGTCAAAATCTACCCCCACCCTTAAAAATTCTTCGGCTAACAAAGGAATGTCAAAACGATTCGAATTATATCCTCCCAGATCGCATCCTTCGATATAGCGTGCCAGTTCTTTGGCAATATTCTTAAACGTAGGGCAATCCTTGACGTCCTCATCATAAATGCCGTGTATTTTAGAGGATTCCTCCGGTATATGCATCTCCGGATTTACCCGTATCGTTCTCTGTTCCTCTTTCCCGTTGGGATAAACCTTCAGAACGGAAATCTCCACAATGCGATCCTTGGCAATATTTATACCCGTTGTTTCCAAATCAAAAAAGACAAGCGGGTTAGCTAAATTCAAATCCATATCATTTTCGTTTTACATGCTTTCCACTACAAATTTTCCACACTTGAGACGCGGAGGCGGGTAAATACACCTTCGGTTTTACCTGCTTCCTGCTATAAGTTTTCCTCAATAAATTGAAAAACGCCTAAGCGGTCTCCGCTTTTCAGACGTTTTCAACCGGAAATGCAATCCCGTTTCCGCAATCTTCCTTCCGGAATTTATACCATCATAGGCATCAGCAACATCAGCAAATCCTCATCTTTATCCTCATTTTCAAAAGGCAGGAATAAACCGGGACGGGTAGGATCGGATAATTCCAGCACTACATTTTCCGATTCTATGTTCGACAGGATTTCCAAAACAAAGGGGGACTTGAATCCGATCGCCATGCCTTCGCCCTCATACTGGCAGGTCAACGTTTCATGACCGGACATCGAATAGTCCATATCCTGAGCCGAAATCACGATCATTCCTTCCGAAACATCAAATTTCACCAGATTGCTCGCCTTATTAGCCATTACAGCCACCCGGCGCAAAGAGTTATAAAGCTCCTTTTTCTCGATAATGATCTTCTTCGGATTATTCTGCGGAATCACAGAATTATAGTTCGGGAAACGGCCTTCCACTAAGGTAGAGGTCATCCTGTAATCGCCGAACACAAAACGAACCATTTTATCGTTGAACGTAACCCGCAATTCGGAATCATCCTTTGGCAGGATACTCTTCAGCATTAAAGCAGGTTTCTTGGGCAGAATCAAAGAGTACTGCCCGTTCTCGCTCCCCGCATCAAAACGCTTATACCGCACCAGCTTATGGGCATCCGAAGCAACGAAAGCAAAATGATCCTCATTCATTTCTATCAGTATGCAATTCATCACCGGCCGCAAATCATCGTTAGCGGTTGCAAATATAGTTTTGACAATCCCGTCGAGCATCATTCCGCAATTCGTGGTCAGTTCGGTACTGTTCTCATTCAATCCTGCCTGCACCGGATAATCCTCGGCACTCTCCCCGGGAACTGAAAACTCTCCTTTCTCAGAGATGATCCTCACCTCATTCGTAGAAGTATTGATATCAAAAGTCAACGGCTGTTCGGGGAACTCTTTCAGAATATCCAGCAACAACTTGGCAGGAATGGTTATTTTCCCTTCTTCCTCCACACTCTCCAAATCGATTCTGGTCTCCATAGTGGTCTCTTTGTCCGAAGCAGTGGCATATAGCACACCTCCGGCAACAACCAACAATATATTATCCAGAATAGGCTGTACGGGTTTTCCACCGATCACCTTACTCACCGCCTGTAAACGGGTCAACATGGTATTGCTTGATACGACAAACTTCATATATTCAATATTTTATGTTTTATATATTAGCAAAATATCAGAACGCCTAAATTAGCGTTTTTTCCCTTCACCGGAAAACAATTCCGCAAAAAACTTTCGCCCGGTCCACGACTCTTTCACTTAAAAACACGAGGGAATTTCAAAGTTATTAAGGTGCCCAACGTTCCGGCGGCAGAAAACTGACCGGAAAGGACATAAGGATTGAATGTTTAACTCCGGTGTGGAGTTAACGTTAACTCCACACCGAAGTCAGCACGTACTCCACACCTGCAGTAACGTTGACTACACGCCTGCACCCATAATTTCTTCCACTTCGCCGACCGTAACCGGAGTCCGTTTGTCTCCCAAAAAGCGCGATCCGCCGGGAACAATCAGAATATCGTCTTCCAACCGGATTCCCCCGAAATCTTTATAAGTTTCTATACGGTCATAATTCAGGAAATCCTTATGCATGCCCTGTTCCTTCCATTGATCGATCAGAGCGGGGATAAAATAACATCCCGGCTCGTCCGTAATGACGAATCCTTCCTGCAAACGGCGTCCCATACGCAGAGAAGATGTCCCAAACTGATCGACCGGACGGGTTTCATCGTCATACCCCACATAAATCTGTCCCAAATCCTCCATATCATGTACATCGAGCCCCATCATGTGTCCCAGTCCGTGAGGCATAAACAAGGCATGTGCTCCGGCAACAACAGCATCTTCTACATTTCCCTTCATCAGCCCCAGCTCTTTCAGCCCCTGAGCCAGCACCTTGCACACTTCGAGATGGACATGCAAATAGGTTACTCCCGGCTTGGCAATTTCAATCGCCCTGTTATTACAATTCAAGACAATATTATATATGTCTTTCTGCCGTCCGCCGAACTTACCACCCACCGGAATCGTTCGCGTAAAGTCCGAACAATAATGGGACTCTCCCTCGGCACCCGCATCGGTCAGCATCATCTTGCCCTCCTTCAGAAGCAAACCGTGATTGTGATTATGAAGCGTCTCCCCGTGTTGCGACAGAATGACGGGGAATGACACCATACTGCCGTACGAAGCGGCGATGCCTTCCACTACCCCGGCAATGTACTGCTCCTTCACTCCCGGCTTGCAATTCCGCATAGCAGCAGTATGCATCAGATAGCCGATATTGCAGGCTTTGGTGATCTCCTCAATCTCGCAGTCTTCCTTCACCGACCTTAAATCCACAACCGCCTTGATCAATTCCAGCGAAGCATATTCTTTCACCAAAGCATGGTTTATTCCTAACAAATCCTCTATCAGCAATTTATTGCGGAAACGATAAGGAGGTAAAAAATGAATCCGCCGTCCCTGAGCAATGGCTTTTTTCAGGCAAACTCCCAATTCCGCAAAAGGAAACGTCTTTTCGACTCCCACACCGGAAGCCATTTCCCGCACACTGGGCTGAGGCCCCATCCAAATAATATCGTCGATGTCCACATCATTCCCAAAAATATATTCATCTCCCGATTCGATATCGATCACACCGGCAAAACCCGGATGATTCAAACCGAAAAAATAAAGGAAAGAACTATCCTGACGGAATTTATAGGTATTGTCCGTATAATTAGCCGGAGCCTCCCCGTTTCCGAGTATAAGAATCAATCCGTCACTCACTTTCTCTCTCAGACGCATCCGTCTGTTTTTGTAAACATTTTTCTCAAACATAGTCTTAATATTTTTTAATGAAAGGATTTTCAAAACGTGTCCCAAGATAAGAAATAAAACCGAATTCCCGATTCCTCCCGTTCAAAAACATTTCAACATTTTTAATATTTATGACCTTCCTCCCGCATTTTCCTTTTTCCCGGAAATCATCCTCCGAAGTTTACCTTCCGGCCGCCCTACACAACGGAATCCAAAAGCTCGCCACTCTTTATTTAAAATCATTCTAAACATAAAAATCTCTGAATAATCT
>CAZMAE010000011.1:0-10108 GCA_964564205.1 uncultured Odoribacter sp.
AAAACGCAGAATCCACAAAAAATATATGCCGGATGTGTAGAAATTCGGCATCCGGCATAAAACATTCGGGCAGGAAGAATTTATCTTGTCATCAAGTGCTTCTGCCATCTCCAGGCATTAGCCAGCGTTTCTTCCAACGAAACAACCGATTTCCACCCCAATTCATTATTGGCATAAGAAGTATCCGCCCACACTTTTTCAATATCCCCGGCCCGGCGGCCTACAATTTTATAATTCACTTTTTCTCCGGTTGCCTTTTCAAAAGCCCGGATCAGGCCGAGCACGGAAACACCGGTCCCTGTTCCGATATTAAAATATTCATAATTACTCTTATTCTTGCCCTCCAACAGACGGCGAATGGCAACGACATGCGCTTTGGCCAGATCCACCACATCGATATAATCCCGGATAGCCGATCCGTCGGGAGTGTTATAATCATCCCCGAACACGCTCAGCTGTTCCCGGATACCTGCTACGGTCTGGGTCAGGTAGGGAATAAGGTTATTGGGAACCCCATTCGGCAATTCTCCGATCAAAGCGGAAGGATGCGCTCCGATCGGATTAAAATAACGCAAGGCCAGCAAATTCATTTCTTTTTCCACCTTCGCAACATCCCGCATAATATCCTCACACATCGTTTTGGTGTTGCCATAAGGAGATTCTGCCTGTTTCCGGGGGGTCTGTTCGGTAACAGGCAAAACATCCGCCTGACCATAAACCGTACAAGAAGATGAAAATACCAGATTCTTCACCCCGAACTCTTTCATGGAAGCGATTACATTCATCAGGGAATTCAGATTGTTCCGGTAATATTCCAAAGGTTTCTGAACGGATTCCCCGACAGCCTTTAACGCAGCAAAATGGATCACCGCAACAATATCTTTGTGACACGCAAAGAAATCACGTACTTCTTCAGCTTCTGTCAAATCAATCTTTTCAAATTCAGGACGTATACCCGTAATTTTTTCTATCCCGTCCAATACATCGATGTTCGAATTAGAAAGATTGTCTACGATCACCACATCGAAACCGTTTTGTTGCAATTCAACCACTGTATGTGAACCGATATAACCGGTGCCACCTGTTACAAATACTTTCATAGGTACAAGATTTATTATTTAACCAAAACTAGAATGTTACAAAGTAAGCAATAAAATACCAATATTTCTAAAAACAAGCAGCTTTATTAAAAAATTTATTAACCTCATACTTTCCTCCCACCACCACCCAAAAAAATCTCAGGCTGCGATGTTGTACTTCCTGACGAATTTTCATACATTTGTGGCATGCATAGATTCATTGGATACATATCAGATTTGCTATATTTGCACGATTGCGTCATCATACCTGATTTCGGAGGTTTCATCTGCAATTACAAAAGCGCTTATATCGATGAGCACAGCGGTTTGATTTGTCCGCCCTCCAAGGATATTTTGTTCAACCGCAACCTGACTCACAATGACGGATTGCTCGTTAACTGGATCGCCGACAAAGAAAATATCAGCTATGAAAAAGCGGCCATCCAATTGACGCTGTTTACCGAAGACCTGAAAATACGGCTAAATCAGAAACAACGTATCCCTTTCGGCAATATAGGTGAATTCTATACAGACCGCCGGTTCAATATTCTTTTTGAGAGTTGCCGGAACAATTTTTTTGCCGAGGCTTTCGGCATGGAACCGATTGGAATACAGTTTCCGGAAGGACAAGTCTCCCGGTCCGTTCCGGTGCTGATGCCTTCTGTACACGCATCGCAGAGACAGGCTTATCTGAATACGGATGCCTCCGGCAATATTTTCCACCGTTTGTTGAAGTATGCCTTGGCAGTTGCTACCATCACAGGCATTGTGGTCATCACTCAACTGGATGCATGGCATACCCATCCGGAATCAGCCGGCAAAATCGCCAACAACAGCACTCTTCAACCGGGAAGCGTCTCCTCTTCTTCCGGGTATGCAGGGAAACAACTCTGCAACAGTGTCATCTCCCCCGAAGAGGATTATGTCGACTATGATCCTCTTGCCGGTCTTTACTGATCAAAGCCTTCCGCAAAGCCACGACAGCATTTATCAGGATATAGCAGGGAATGACAAACATAACCACAGCCTTGCCTAAGAAGAATGCCAGGCCCAGCAAAACGACAACCAACAGATACAGGCTTTTATTAGCGTGCCATGCCAGGGAAGAGATTTTCAAAGAAAACATAGGCAACTCGCTGATAAGCAATACGGACAGCACAAGAGCAGAAACGCCCAGCACCCATTCGTTGGCAAAAAGAGCGATATACATATCCGGACACCAACTTTTGCCGAAAACCAAGCCCACCCAGAACAAAGCGTTGGCCGGCGTAGGCATTCCGATAAAAGTCCTGGTTTGCCGGGGATCAAGATTAAATTTCGCCAGACGCAACGCCGAGAATGCCGGTATCACCAACGGACATACAAAAAGCACTTTCATATACCCATTCCATTCCGGCCACGAAAAGACAGCATGCCCGGGCAGGGTTTCCAACAGCAGATGACAGGCCAAAAGAGCAGGGGCAACACCAAAGCTCACAATGTCCGCCAAAGAGTCCAATTCCTTACCCATTTCGGATTTTACCCCCAGGGCACGGGCGGCCATCCCGTCAAAAAAATCAAACACCATGCCCGCCAAGATCAAGGCGGAAGCCATTACAATCTGCCCGTAAAGGGTCATTACAATTGCCAGTGTACCACAAAATACATTCAGGCAGGTTATGAGATTCGGAATATGTTTTTTCATCCTTTCAAGCATTATCATTTCTATTCTCCATAAAAACGCAACCTCAGTCCCGGCAATAAATCCACAGCAGCTTGTGAAAACACCGGAATACAAGTGCCGAATTTAATTCTTTTCAACAGCATTTCCTTGAATCAGGAATAAATTTTAACTTCGTCGGTTGAAATTTCACGACCTATGAAGATTGAGGAAAAGATCATTTTCCATACCCTGGAACATTATGCGTATCTGCACCGGCATCCGGAACCGAGCTTCCGGGAAACGGAGACCCGTGCTTACATCGAAAACATACTCAACGGTTTAGCCATCCCGTATGAGCAAGCCGGCACGAACGGAATTATCGCCATGCTTCCGGGCAAGGACACCCGCCGAACCATCGCCCTGAGGGCCGATATGGATGCCCTGCCCATAACGGAAGAGCAGTCACATCCCATCTGTTCCTTACACCCCGGCATGATGCATGCCTGCGGCCACGACCTGCATACGGCCTGTCTGCTGGGAGCCGCCGAGCATCTGCGCACACATTCCGGTCCTCTTCCTGTAAACATCATGCTCGTTTTTCAGCATGCCGAGGAAGTTCTTCCCGGAGGTGCCCGGGATATTCTGGAAAGTACGTTTTTCCAAAGCCATCTGCCCGAATGGATCATCGGGCAGCACGCAGAACCGGAACTCCCGGCGGGACAGGCGGGCTTATGCCCGGGCCCCTGTATGGCTTCGGGCGACGAGATCTACATCACCCTGAGAGGTCCCGGCGGGCATGCGGCCCTACCCGATCAAAGCAGCGACCTGCTATTGATCGCCTCCCATATTGTCGTAGCCTTGCAACAAATCGCCAGCAGGCTGGCACCGCCGCAAACGCCTACAGTGCTGACATTTGGCAATATCCGCTGTCAGAGTTCGATGAATATTATCCCTAAAGAGATTACATTGGAAGGAACTTTTCGTACCTTTGACGAGCAATGGCGTACGAAAGCCAAAAAACATATCCGGCAAATTTCGCAAGCCATAGCAGAAAGCATGGGGGCCGAAGCAGACATTAAAATTGCAGCAGGCTATCCGGTGCTGAACAACGACCCGGAGAAGACCCGGGCAGCCATTCAGGTGCTGAAGAAACATTTAGGTGAAGAAAATATCCGCTTATTGCCCGGAAGAATGACAACAGAAGATTTCGCAAGATACAGCCAAGTGATCCCGGCCACGTTTCTCCGTCTGGGAGTGAGAGGCAACACCCCTTGCGGAAAGCTTCATACGCCCGGGTTTTATGCAGATCCCGCGGCATTGCAGACAGGGATTCAAACCCTTTGCTGTCTGGCTTTGGCCTACCCGCAAATCAACGATAAACAAGAAGATACACTTCAATTATGCCCAAGATTTTAATCATCCGTTTCAGCTCTATCGGAGATATCATCCAGTGCATGGGAATTATCGGCGGCCTCCGGGAACATTTTCCGGATGCCGAAATTCATTGGATCGCCAGACAGGACATGGCCCCCTTGCTGACGATAGACAAACGGATTGACAAAATATGGGCATTCGACAAGACCAAGGGTTTCAAAGGTTTGCTATCCATCGCCAAAGCACTCAGCAAAGAAAGGTTTGACTATATTTACGACGCGCACAGCAATATCCGTTCCAACATACTGAAAACCAGCTTCGTTTTATCCCTGCATTTCCCCGACATTGTACTCAGAAGCAAACAGCGGTATAAACGTTTCCTGCTCTTCCGTCTCGGCATCAACCGATATGAATGGCCGTTCCGCAGTGTTGAATCGTACCGGAAACCGTTGAAAAAATGGGGTATCACCCATTTCCCGGATCATTATCGGGACTGGTATTTCCCGGACAGCGCCCGTCAAAAATTCGCCCACCTGATAGACAGGAGGACCATCACCCTGATTCCTTCTGCGAATTGGGAAATGAAGAGATGGCCGATAAGCCATTGGCAAAAATTAATCCTCCTGCTGCCTGATTACCGTTTCATATTGCTGGGAGGGCCTGCAGATACCTTCAATGAACAGATCCGGAGCGTCGCTCCCGACCGGGTTACGAACCTGACGGGCAAGGCCGGTCTTATCGAATCCTGCTATCTGGTGCATCAATCCCATGCCGTCGTCAGCGGAGACACCGGCTTCATGCACGCAGCCGACCTTTTCGGTATTCCCACCCTGGCTTTAATCGGCCCCACGGCTTTCGGTTTTCCCAGCGCTCCTGCCTCGGAGGTCCTTTCCGTTGATTTACCCTGCCGTCCATGCACAAAAGACGGGCACGGGAAATGCAAACAAAACGTTTACCAGAAGTGTATGGCGGATATTACCCCCGAGAGAGTTGCCTTACGGGTCAAAAAGCGGCTTCCTCTTTAGCCGCCGCCAAATCCGCTCGCTGCATTTTTGCCTTTAAACGGGTTTTTCTTTTCTTGAATGCCTCTGCCCTGAGTCCTAAAATCCGGGCCATCATCTTGTTATCCAACGGGATTTCCTGCAGCAAAAGCAGCAAAAGCAGCAAAAGATCATCATAAGCTTCTGTTTACTCTGCGCAATAGTTCAAAATGATATAAAACTCGGTACCCTCCCCTAGCGTTGTCGTAAAACCGATTTTTCCACCCACACTCTCAATGATGCGTTGACAAATGGCCAAGCCCAGTCCCGAACCGCTCGATTTAGTCGTAAAATTAGGCTCAAAAATTTTTTTCTGCAGCTCTTCCGGAATCCCGCAGCCATTGTCGCGTATTCTAATTTCCACTTTTTCATTTATCTCGCTGACTTTCACCTGAATTTTTCCTTTCCGGCCCTCGGGAATACTCTGTTCTGCATTTTTCAGCAAATTGATCACCACCCGGCGCATCTGCTCTTTATCCGCAAAAATCTTCAAACCCGTATCGGCTTCACAATGGATTTCATCCACATTATTTTCAAACAACAGCGTACAATTGCGCACCAGATCATCCACACTGAAAATTTCATTATTGGACACCGAAAGCTTGGCGAAATCCGAGAATGCCGATGCGATGGCCGCCATGTTATCGATCTGTTCTATCAGCATTCCCGAAATATCCCGGAATCTCTGTTTGAACTTCTCCGGATCCTCCATCTGCAGAGAACGCAACATAAACTGAATATTCAGTTTCATCGGAGTCAGCGGATTCTTGATTTCATGGGCAATCTGACGGGCCATCTCCCGCCAGGCATTCTCCCGTTCCGAACGGGCCAGTTGCCCGATACTTTCATCCAGTTTGTCCACCATATTATTGTATTCCTGCACCAATACCCCTATTTCGTCCTTATGTCTGTATTTAATCTTTTCATTTTTGCCGCCGATCCGCATTTTGCGCAGTTTTTCATTGACCACCTGTAAAGGTTTCGTCACTTTTTCCGCTATCAGCCCAGAAAGGACAAAAGCCAGCACCATCATCACAACCGCTATATTCACCGTTATAACGATCATAATAACGATATCCAGATTCAATTCGTCATTCTGAGCAAAATAGGGCACATTCAAAATATATGACCGCCCGTTATCCAATATCAGCGGCATATAAGCAGAAATGTAGCCTAATTCTCCTATTTTCTCCTTTTCGATATAGCTGGTAGCCCCTTTTATTCCGATCTGTTCCAGCGCTTCCGGATTAAGCAGCCAACCGTCAAAACCGATCTGAAAAATTTCGGGCCGGGAAGTAGATACCAGTGTCCCTTTATCCGAATAGATATTGATATCGATCTGCAACAAATCCGACATTTCCGACAAGGTCTGCAAAATGTCAGGACATCGCTGCCAGTCGACACAATCTAGCCGTTCCAACTCCTTGTTCACATATTTCAACAGCTCTATGGCTTTCGCATTATGCCTGCCTTCAAAACTTTTGGTATTGATGTATACACTTAAGGCTGTAAGAAGCACAAACAACACAAAAATCAATGAAATGATATTGTTTTTTATGCGGGCCTTCAACGTGCCTTTGCGGAAATTGATATGCCGGTTGGCAGTAAAAAACAATCCGTAAGAGGAGATGAGGATACAGACAAAAAACGCATACAGTGCATTCATATAATATAATGCAAACGTATTTTCCGGCAAACTGATGATCAGCATATCCTGTTGACCGACAGGAATCATCATGTGAGAATAATGATCCTTATCCATCAGCAAAACACCGTCTCTTTTATCTACTCCAAAAGCCGTCAGTTTTTTATAATAAACGAAATTTCCTGAAGAAGAGACCAACTCTCCGTTCGCATATTTGGCGTATGAATAAAAATACCCCCTGTTATTCTCCTTTCCCGCCTTGCGCGACAACACCTGCGGATAGCCCGAACCCTCGTCGTCTTTGGCTGCATCAAACTTCAGATACAAATAAGTATCCCCGTAAGGGAATCTGCCGATATAGGTGACAAAGCCATCGAACATGCCGATGGAATAAAAATGAGTATCCCCGAGAGGATGTCCGTAGCGCCGGATGATTTGTTCGAAATATTCTCTGCATCCCCGCTGTTCTTTACTATCCGTCAGCCACAAATTATCGCCCGACCGGCAAAAAGTGATATCGGGATAATAATTATACCCCGTCATATTCAGCAAATTCTCTCTTAAAAACGCTTCCGCCTCCTGCTCCTCTCCCCTCATCAACAGCTCTTCCAGCACGAAAGACCGGGAAACAGACCGATCGATTTCCTGCAACCTTTCCTCAAAGTTATCATCCCTTTCCTCGATCAGATCCGTCGCATAATCCATCCGTTGACGCTGTTCCTTGTAGCTTTCATATTTCTTGGTGACCATGACCACATATATGGAGAGTAGAAAAACGGCCAGGATATAGATACTCCGCTGAATATCCCTTTTTAGCAGATATTTATTAACCGCAATCAACAAAATGGTGATCCAGATAAAAAAACAATCCCAGAAATTAGTATAAAGCCCCAGCACCTCGCTTATCAGCCACAGCAGCAGGCATACCAATGTGTCTATTTTAACTACCTGCCGGAAAGAAAAAAAATGCCGGAACGCCGATAATATTCCGAAGGTAAGGACCAAAATGACCAACCCCGCAAGGCTGATAGCCACAAAAGCAATGACGGAAGCCAGACTGATATGTACCAACTGAGCGATATTCAAATGAATGTCCATATTTTCAATGACCAAATCGATGGCAAAATTGAAAAAATCGACATACAAGAACAGAATGACAAGCAACCCGACTGCCCAAACATAGCGGTAATGTTTCAGCTTTTCGTTTTCATAATTAATCCGGATATTGAACAAAGTGGCATATACCAGCTGAAAGATGCAGAAGGTGGTCAGAATCAAATCCCCGATAGACCGGATATAGATATCTTTCGACAGATCTTCATCAAAAACAAACAACTGACAAAGGGTGGGCGGCAAGCGGAAATAAAGCATAAAATACCTCATTCCCAACAACAAAAGAATAAAACCCAGAAAATAACACAACTGCAATCTCAAGGTTGCGGCATTTTTCTGAATCAAATTATAGACATAAAAAAGGCTTAGAAAGAAAAGGAGATACAATGTGATCAAAAGATAATCAGAACCGCGTTCTTTATAATTTTCACCGTACGACAAGTAAAACAACGGTTCCCCCTCTTTATTCCTTATTAAATGTGCATGTTCCGCAGGAGAAGCAGAAACAGTCAGCTGATTGATGTTTTCTTCAGCAATTTTCAGGTATTGCCCGAAACCATTTTTAACATACCGGGTAGTATAAGGATAGACGTCTTTAATCCTGAGCAATGCGAAACAATCCCACCCTTCGTGCCTTCTTTTTCTGACCTCATAAAGAGTATTGCCTATTTTTACAAACCGATCATTTTCAGTCAGCAAGCGATATAAACGATCTCCACCGATTTTTTTATGCGTCCAGGATACCGGCTCTCCATCCCGGAAACACACTCCGATTAAATCCTCATTCCACTCCTTCCGGTCAAGCGAAACGGTATCCTGTTGGGCATCTAACACCTCGTCAGCCAAAATTTCCTGCTGATGCAAACGGTTTTGAAAATTCCGCACCCAGGTATTCTCATCTTGCCTGTAAAATAAAAATTCCGTCAGAACAGTTGCTCCCAATAAAACAACTGACAAAAAAAGCGTTATCCAGATTTTTTTTTTCATCGATACTTCTTCCGCATTACTCGTGATGATAAGGTTCTCCTTTCAGAATTGTCATTGCCCGGTATAGCTGTTCGGTAAAAATCATCCGGACCATCTGATGGGAAAAAGTCATCCTGGAAAGTGAGATTTTCTCATCGGCACGCCGATAAACCGCTTCTGCAAATCCATAGGGTCCTCCAATGACAAAGACAAGCCTTTTTATACCTCTCAGCATCTTTTGTGCCAAATAATCTGCAAATCCGGCAGAAGTATATTGCATTCCCTTTTCATCCAGCAATACCAGCCAATCCCCGGCTTGCAACTGTTCTAAAATGAGTTCCCCTTCCTTTTCTTTCTGGAGGATTTCTGTCATATTCCTGGCATTTTTTACATCAGGCAATATTTTCATCTCATAAGGCAAATAACGCATTAACCGCTTTTCATACTCTGCAATGCCTTCCTTTATAAAAGCGGCATCCGTCTTGCCAATGACCCATAAATATGTTTTCATGTCGTTGCTTTTTCCGGTACCCCGTATTAACTAACCTTTCATCCGGCATCACGCCCCGCAAACTCCACCCGTCCATTCCCTTGAAAATCATATCCCCGCCATTCATCCTCTCCCAATCATCCTACGAAAATACTTTTTTTTCCGACATCTTTGACAAAAAACCAGATTTTATCTCTATATTTGCACCTGTCAAAAGAATTTATCCGTTGGCGCACACAAGTGCAGGTCCCATAGCTCAGTTGGTCAGAGCACCTGACTCATAATCAGGGAGTCCTTGGTTCAAGCCCAAGTGGGACCACAGTTTTAAAACTCAATTATCTTATTTACAGATAGTTGGGTTTTATAGTTTAACAAATTGCAAAACATTTGCAAAACGTGAAATGAAAATAAGCGGCTGGTTAGGGCCGCTTATACACACAATAAGGGTAAATGATCAGTTTTCGGAGGGCTGTTTTGTAGATTTTTTGCCCTTCTCTTCCTCCAATTTTTCTTTATGCTTCCGAATGTGGGAGATTCCCAGCGTCAGGATCGTGAGAATAATGTCCCATAATGTCGTTTTCCAATTGGTTGCCATAGTTGCCTCCTTTTTTTTTGTGCGGAGCTATTTTCCGCGGGTTATGAGCCAGCCGATGCTTCGGCGATGGTTGTGACGAAGGTCTGACGGGCGGATGCGTAACCGCTCAGGGTGTTGATGGCATAGATTTGTACCTGTACTTTGTCACCGACGGAAGGAGTTCC
>CAZMAE010000012.1:0-8943 GCA_964564205.1 uncultured Odoribacter sp.
GGCATAGCCGGAAGTATCGTAAACGCCGACTTTTTTCAGACTTACCTGGGTATGCGCAACGAGCAAGTGGATATGAGTGAAATCATCCGGCGCGTAGACGAAGGTATATACGACAAGGAAGAATATGCCAAGGCTATGGCCTGGACCGAAAAATACTGCAAGGTGAACGAAGGAACAGAGTTCAACTCACCTCAAAAGAAAAAGAACCGCACCGAACTGGACGCCGACTGGGAATATGTGGTAAAAATGTTTATCATTTTCCGGGACCTGATGTGCGGGAATCCGAAACTGAAAGAGATGGGCTTCAAAGAAGAGGCTTTGGGACATAACGCCATCGCCGGCGGCTTCCAGGGACAACGCCAGTGGACCGACCACATGCCGAACGGTGATTTTGCTGAAGCGCTGATGAATACTTCGTTCGATTGGAACGGAATCCGGGAAGCTTTCGTGCTTGCCACCGAAAACGACTCTTTGAACGGAGTGGCCATGCTGTTCGGCAAATTGTTGAGCAACAGCGCACAGATATTTGCAGACGTGCGTACTTACTGGAGCCCCGCCGCCGTAGAACGCGTAACGGGTAAAAAACTGAGCGGTGATGCAGCCAACGGCATCATCCACCTGATCAATTCCGGAGCTGCAACATTGGACGGTTGCGGCGAACAAACGCTGAACGGCAAGCCGGCTATGAAACCCTTCTGGGAAATCACCGAAGAAGAAGTGGAAAAATGCCTGAAAGCTACCACCTGGTATCCGGCCAACCGCGATTATTTCCGGGGAGGCGGTTTCTCTTCCAATTTCCTGTCCAAAGGAGGAATGCCTGTAACCATGATGCGGGTGAACATCATCAAGGGACTGGGTCCCGTTCTGCAGCTTGCCGAAGGTTATACTGTCGATATAGACCCGGAAATCCACAAAATCCTGAACGAACGTACTGACAAGACATGGCCGACCACCTGGTTCGCTCCCCGTTTGACCGGAACCGGAGCTTTCAAAGACGTTTATTCTGTCATGAACAACTGGGGCGCCAACCACGGTGCAATCAGCTACGGACACATCGGAGCCGATCTGATCACACTGGCTTCCATGCTCCGGATCCCGGTATGCATGCACAACGTAGACCCGGATAAGATTTTCCGTCCCAGTGCCTGGAATGCTTTCGGCATGGATCCGGAAGGTGCCGACTACCGGGCTTGCAAAAACTACGGAGCTTTATATCAATAAACAACAGCTAACAAATACCTTTATACAAGGATCAACAAACGGTTACCGATGTTATGAAGACATAGCACCGGTAACTGATAATTCAGAAAATCATGGAAATAACAGATCAGCACATCGAACAATTTCTGGCTGCAGCCCATAAGGTAGGCGACCGCAAACTCACCCGCTGCAGCAGCGGCAACTTATCGTGGCGGCTGGGCGACCTGGCTCTGGTGTCGGGCACCGGTTCCTGGGTGCCGGAACTGAAAAAAGAACAGGTATCCATTTGTAAAATAGCCACCGGAGAATGGATCAACGGAGTGAAACCCTCCATGGAAAGCACTTTTCACCTGACCATCCTGCGGAATCGTCCGGAGGTGAACGTAGTGCTGCACTGCCAGAGTATATTTGCAACGACTATCGCCTGTATGAAGAACAAGCCGGCTAATTTCAACGTAACAGCCGAATTGCCCTGCCATTGCGGCAGCGAAATCGCCATCGTACCCTATTACCGGCCCGGATCGCCGGAACTGGCCCGGGCAGTGGTGGAAGCCATGCAGCATCACGACTCCGTATTGCTGGAAAAACACGGTCAGGTGTTTGTCGGGAAAGATTTCAACGACGCCATCGAAAAAGCAGAATTTTTGGAAATGGCCTGCGAGATTATCCTGCGCACCGGTATGAACTACAACACCCTGACCCAAGACGAAATCGACGATCTGGATAAATACATACTCGGCAAAATCACAAAATAACCTCCGGTTTACGATCTGCAACATTCATTCGCATCCTGCAGATCATCGGTCAAAACATAAACCACAAAAGATGAGATATATCGCAGCAGATTTCGGAGCCGGCAGCGGACGTGTCATTGTCGGGACGGTCCTTCCGGACGGCGGAATACAACTGAATGAAATTCACCGTTTCCCGAATCGTCAGATTCGTTTGGGCAGCACGGTATACTGGGATTTTCCGGCTTTATTCGAGGAATTAAAAACCGGATTGAAAAAAGCATTCGCCCAATACAACGACATCGTCAGCATAGGTGTGGATACCTGGGGCGTGGATTTCGGACTGATAGACCGGAAAGGCCGGCTGATATCCAATCCCGTATGTTACCGCGACCGCCGCACTTCGGGTATACTGGAAAAAGCATTCCGGAAAATGCCGAAAGAACAGCTTTACTCCCTTACCGGCAATCAATTTATGGAAATCAACACGGCTTTTCAACTTTACAGCATGGTGCTCGAAGAAGATCCCGTCTTAGAGATTGCCGACAAACTGCTTTTCACGCCCGACTTATTCAACTACTTCCTGACCGGAAAGGCCGTCAATGAATATACCATCTCTTCCACCTCTCAATTGTACCACCATGCCAGCAAGGGATGGGCTACGGAAGTATTCCGACAACTGAATCTCCCCCAACACCTGATGCAACGCATCGTTCCCTCAGGTACCCTGATCGGGGAGTTGTCCCCGGACATCGCCGCCGAAACAGGAGGTACAGGCGTCAAAGTGGTAGCAGTGGGCGCTCACGACACAGCCAGCGCCCTGGCCTCTATAGAAGCCGAAGGCGAAGACTGGGCTTTCATCAGCTCGGGCACCTGGTCACTGATGGGCATAGAAACGGACCACCCCATTCTTACGGAGGAAGCCATGACATGCGATTTCACCAATGAGGGGACTGTAAACGGCCGTATCCGCTTTTTAAGAAACATCACCGGTCTGTGGCTGTTGCAAAATTTAATGAAAGAATGGGAAGCAGCAGGAGAAGCCTGTAGTTATGCCGACCTGATAGCAGAAGCCGGACAATGCAAACTAAATACAGTGGTGGACGTCGACGCTCCCTGTTTTAACCACCCGGACCACATGGGAAAAGCCATCCGCGACTATTGCCATGAAAAAGGATTGAAAGCCCCGGAAAGCAAAGGGGAATATATGCGTTGCATAGCCCTTTCCCTGGCCACCAAATATGCAGAAGTAAAAAAACTGCTGGAAAAATGTTCAGGACGTGAAATCAAAACCATTTATGTGGTCGGAGGCGGCTCGCAAAATCAACTGCTCAATCGCCTGACAGAAGAACTGACCGGGGCAAAAGTAATCTGCAAGTCTGTGGAAGCCACCGCTATCGGCAACATAAAAGTACAACATGCGGCAAATCAAGCGCCGCCACTTCATTAAAGAACGGAAGTTAACGATTAATATTTGTATAACCGGACCTCCATCGATCCGTAAAACCTATAAATTTTACAAGATGAATTCTAAACCACAATTAGTTCCCCGCCAGCTTCTGCTGCCCTTCATTCTGGTGACGACCCTCTTTTTTGCCTGGGGTTTCGCAAACGATATCACCAATCCCATGGTCAAAGCCTTCTCCAAAATTTTCCGGATGAGCGTTACCGACGGAGCATTGGTACAATTGGCATTTTATGGCGGTTATTTTGCCATGGCTTTTCCGGCAGCTTTATTTATCCGGAAATATTCCTACAAAACCGGAATTCTGCTGGGCCTGGCCCTCTATGCTGCAGGAGCCCTTCTGTTTATCCCGGCCAGCTGGACGGGACTTTATTATCCTTTTCTGATCGCCTATTTTATTCTGACTTGCGGCTTATCGTTCCTAGAGACCAGTTCCAATCCTTACATCCTTTCCATGGGAGACGAAAGCACCTCCACCCGTCGCTTGAATCTGGCACAGGCCTTCAACCCCATCGGTTCCCTACTGGGCATGTTTACGGCGATGGCCTTCATCCAGGCCCGGCTCAATCCCCTGAGCACTGCCGAACGAGCCACCCTCTCGCCTGAAGAATTCGAAGCAGTGAAAGCTGCCGACCTCCAAGTATTGATTGCCCCCTATGTAGCGGTTGGAGTCATTGTTTTAATTCTGTTTCTGATTATCCGCTTTACCCCCATGCCCCGGAATGCCGACCAGGACCACTCCCTCCACCTGGGACACGCCCTGAAACGGATATTTTCCATTCCCCGCTACCGCGAAGGAGTGATTGCCCAATTCTTCTATGTAGGGGTACAAATCATGTGCTGGACCTTTATCATTCAGTACGGTACCCGTATTTTTGTCCAGCAAGGGATAGCCGAACAAGAAGCCGAAGTGCTTTCCCAGCAATACAATATTGCAGCCATGGCCATTTTTTGCGTAAGCCGTTTTATATGCACTTTCCTGTTGAAATACTTTTCTCCGGGCAAACTCCTGATGACCCTGGCCATCGGAGGTGCCGCCCTGACGGCAGGAGTGATCGCTTTCCAAGACATCCGGGGATTATACTGCCTGGTAGGAATATCGGCCTGTATGTCGCTGATGTTCCCGACGATTTACGGAATTGCCCTGCAGGGTCTGGGCGATGACGCCAAATTCGGCGCTGCCGGACTGATCATGGCTATCCTGGGCGGCTCCATACTGCCCCCTCTTCAGGCAGCCCTTATTGACCGCCAGACCCTGTTCGGCATGCCGGCCGTAAATGTCTCTTTCATTCTACCGCTGCTCTGCTTCCTGGTTATCATCCATTACGGATACCGGAGTTATTCCGTTCACCAGAAAAAAGCCAGCGTTTAAGCCTAACGGAGGGAACGGAAACACATACCTTTTTCCCTTCCCTCCGCTTTATACCTTTTATCACTTCTTTCCCTATCATTCATACAAATTCCCAAGAAAAAAGGCCGAATAACTTTCAATCGTTATTCAGCCTTTATCCGGACAAACAAATTATCTTTCTGAAAAGTTGCCTGGGATTATTCTGCCGATCCTTCGCCGTGATCTTCTGCTTTTCCCTGACGACGTTCCGGATGCTCGCGCCGTTCTCCTCTTTCTCCTCGTTCACGTCGTTCGGAACGCTCGCCACGCGGACGTTCAGGACGTTCGGACCAGCCTTCGGGTTTAGGCATCAAAGCCTTGTGAGACAGACGTAATTTACCGGTTTTAGGATCAATTTCCAGCAACTTCACTTGAATATGATCACCTTCTTTCAACACATCCTCAACCTTTTCAATGCGCTTATAATCAATTTCTGAGACATGCAACAATCCATCCTTACCCGGGAGGATTTCAACAAATGCTCCGAACGGCATAATCGATTTTACGATACCATCGTACACTTCACCAACCTCAGGCTTGGCAACAATGGCGCGTATACGGGCCATTGCTTTATCAATGGATTCCTTGTTGGCAGCTGCCACATCAACCACACCTTTATTCCCGACTTCTTCAATATTGATCGTGGTTCCTGATTTTTCCTGGATATCCTGGATGATCTTTCCTCCGGGACCAATCAAAGCTCCGATCTGGTCTTTATCGATGAGGATGGTCACAATACGAGGTGCGTGCGGCTTGAGGTCTTCGCGAGGAGCCGGCATGGTTTCGGTAATGATATCCATGATATGCATACGGCCACGCTTAGCCTGTTCCAATGCCTGTTCCATTATTTCATACGACAATCCGTCCACCTTGATATCCATTTGCGTGGCAGTAATGCCATCACGGGTTCCGGTCACCTTAAAGTCCATATCCCCGAGATGATCCTCATCTCCCAGGATATCGGAAAGAATGGCGAATTTTTCACATCCCTTATCCGTAATCAATCCCATGGCAATACCCGTCACCGGTTTTTTGATAGGCACCCCGGCATCCATCAAGGCCAGCGTTCCGGCACATACCGTTGCCATGGAAGACGAACCGTTGGATTCCAGAATATCAGATACCACCCGTATGGTATACGGAAAATCAGCCGGAATCATCGGTTTCAAAGCCCGGAAAGCAAGGTTTCCGTGACCGATTTCCCGCCGGCCTACTCCACGCGAAGCTTTAGCCTCCCCTGTAGAAAAGGGCGGGAAATTATAATGCAGTAAAAATCTTTCCTTCCCCTGCAGAGTAGCCTCATCAATAATTTTCTCATCCAATTTGGTACCCAGGGTTACTGTTGCCAACGACTGAGTTTCACCACGGGTAAAAATGGAAGATCCGTGGGGTCCGGGCAAATAACCGACCTCACACCAAATGGGGCGGATTTGTTCGGTAGTCCGGCCGTCCAAACGAACTCCTTCGTCGAGGATCATGCGACGCATTGCTTCTTTCTCTACATCATGGTAATAACGGGCCACCAGATTTTTCTTGGTTTCCTGTTCTTCTTCGGGCAATGTCGCCAGATATTCTGCACGCACATTGTCGAGCAGTTCGCCCCGCAAATGCTTATTGGCATTACATTGACGGGCAACATCATAAGCTTTCTGATAACATTTATCCCAGATATCCTTCTTCAGTTCTTCATCGTTGACTTCATGGCAATAAACTCTTTTCTCCTTACCGACGGCAGCTGCCAGTTCTTTCTGTACCAGACATTGCTCTTTGATGGCAACATGCGCGAACTTGATGGCATCCAGCATTTCCTTTTCAGAAACCTCTTTCATTTCGCCCTCCACCATCATAATATTTTCATAAGTAGCCCCCACCATGATATCCAGATCGGCTTGCTTCAGGGCCGAGGCAGTGGGATTGATCACAAACTTACCATCGATACGGGCCACCCGCACTTCCGAAATCGGTCCGTGGAAAGGGATATCACTGACAGCGATAGCAGCCGAAGCTGCCAGTCCGGCCAGAGCATCGGGCATAGACTCTTCATCTGCCGAATAAAGGGTAACCTGCACAAAAGTCTCAGCATGATAATCATCAGGAAACAAAGGCCGCAAAGCACGGTCCACCAAACGGGACACCAGAATTTCATAATCGGAAGCCTTTCCTTCTCTCCGTGTAAAACCTCCGGGGAAACGGCCTACAGACGAAAATTTCTCTTTATAATCAACGGACAAAGGCATAAAATCCACATCAGGACCTGCTTCCTGAGCAGAAACAACAGTAGCAAGCAACATAGTATTGCCCATTTTCACCATCACAGCGCCATCAGCCTGTTTGGCCAATTTGCCGGTTTCCAGTGTAATTACCCTTCCGTCAGCCAGAGTAATAGTTTTTTCAATAACGTTCATAACAACTTAACGGTTAAAATAAATTTTTAACGGGATTCTTTTTGGAGGGAGGAGGGAGGATAGAAACAAGCCCGGCAAATCCGGGCTTGTTGAAAACGTATTATTTACGTAAATTCAATTCTTTGACAATCGCACGATATCTTTCAATGTCGCGGTTTTTCAGATAGTCCAGCAATGAGCGGCGTTTTCCGACTAATTTGATCAAAGCTTTCTGAGTACCGAAATCTTTGTGATTTTTCTTCAGGTGCTCTGTTAAATGACTGATACGGTAGGAAAATAAAGCAATCTGAGATTCCGCAGAACCAGTGTCCTTATTAGACTTCCCGTACTTAGAAAAAAGTTCTTCTTTCTTTTCTGCTGTTAAATACATGGTTTTTAATACTTTAAATTGAATAATATCGCTTAAACGCCGCAAAGATAAGCTTTATTTTTCAACTTGCCAAAGAATCGGGACTTCTATTCAGAGCAACCGCATCAAAATTCTTCAAAAAATTAAGTAGTTGATGGTCTATTATGCTTTTCCGAACATCGGTTCAAATTATAAAATATTTCTGTTGACTTATCATGTAGTTACAATTTCTATGTTGTTGCCCGCCGGATTCAGTCCACGGGTACACACTGACCGTCACCACGCAGTATGTCGGCAGAGTCAGTAGAACATACACCGAAAAGAAATAAATTTTCTGTTCTCAATTCGTACTATAAATCTAAAAAAGATTATAAATTTGTACTTGTTAGTCGTTGTCCTATCATGGATGGCAGCATTGTTGCGGCATTCATCGAAATATGTGAATTTATGAATGAAGGACAACATAGATTTTGTAAACCATCGTCAAAACCCATGAAAACCTATCTCCTGGCAATAGTCATCTCCTCAATGATGCTTATATGCAACATCGCCGGCATGGCTGCCGAAACGCTCTCATCCAAGTCGTCTGTTTGCCGCCTCAAAGATGTTGAAAAAGAGAAAAAAGAGCTTGTCAAGTCGCTCAGCAAACAATATAAAGCCAATGTGACGGCAGAACACTGGACCGACAACAAGGACTATTTCATCTTGCGCCGGAACGACAGATTCGCACGAGCCGACATGGATGGCAACTTGATAGAATACACAGATCAATATGGTGACAAAGCCGCATTTTTCTACGTCTGCGAGTATCGAGATAAGGGTCCGGGCAATCAATTCTATTTACTCCGCAGATTTTTCAGCGAAAATTGCATAATGTGGAATATCGGCACTCTTGACGGTCGTATCCCCTGCAATCTCAATGTAGACAAAGTGGAGAACGTGTACGGACGGACATACATATATCACCATTGTATCTCAAACAAAAATCTCAAGGTCTCAAATTATTATCTGTATACTGCTGACGGCTGTTTGGTAAACACTATTCCCGGTTATAATTTCCGGTTTGTCGATGGCAACGGAACGGGCAAACAAATAATTGACGATTCCAAAATTCCCTTTGTCTTCAACTGGCCGCACATGCAGAGCCTTGCTTGTGCCCGCATCTCCGACAAACCGGTCAAATATGCGATATTCGGTCCCGAAAAGGGACGAGTCAAAGAGGTAAATTATGCAGTGGGACGCATCTGCATGACCTCTCATTCCCCTGCTGATCAATTTATATCGGTCAGCAAAGACGTCAGGACAAACCGCCATTACGACAATAAAGGGGCTTTTATCAGCAACGATACCGTAATGTCGATATTTTTTTCCAAACCGGTAGATGTGATGCGCATAGACTCCGA
>CAZMAE010000013.1:0-14085 GCA_964564205.1 uncultured Odoribacter sp.
GAGCAGGTGAAAGGCCAATTGGAGAGTTATTGGAACGAAGCCTACAAGCAAGTTCTTGAATGTAATAATATATTGGAAAATGCCGAGGTGAGTCATGGGGAAGTATTGAATGATAAACAATACAATTTAATCAAAGCGGAAGCTTTGGCATTGAGAGGATTTTTGCATTTTGATTTGTTGAGGATGTTCGGCCCGGTGCCCATCCATCTCGATTCGAAAGCAATCCCTTACAAAGAAACGATTTCCGTGTCCGCTCCCGCTATGCTGACTGGCAACGAGGTGATTGAAAAAGTGCTGAAGGATTTGACTGAAGCGGAAAGTATCCTGAAAGAGTGGGATCCGGCAGTGAGTGAAGGGATGCTGATGACAGTCAACGATAATGACCATGATAATGATGGGAATACTTACCGTTTTCGCGGATTGAGACTGAATTATCATGCTGTAGTGGCTTTGAAAGCCAGGGTTTACCTTTGGGCCGGCAACCAAACGGAGGCATTGAAATATGCTAAGATGATTATAGAAAATCCGGAGGCGGAAACTTTATATCCGGCGGTTACACGTGCGGCAGCCACCGACTTCTCCAATCCGGACCGTTCGTTTTCATCGGAAGTGCTGTTTTCTCTGTTGAATGAAAAAAAGGAGAACCTGTACAACGCCTATTTTAACTCCTCTAATGCAAGCTCTGCCAATAAACTGATACCGGCAGCTCAGCGGGTACAGAGCCTGTTCGGCGATGATGAGTTGAGTGACTATCGTCGTAATTGGTGGGAAACTTCCAATGGCTTAGGAGAAACGGATCTGCTGATGAATGTGCGGTTGCGTAAAATCGAGAACACCGACCTGGTATATGGCAAGTTGATGCCGTTGATTCGCGTGAGCGAGATGTATCTGATTGCCGCCGAATGCGCTACGGAGGAGCAGACAAAATACGATTACCTGAACGCATACCGTCTGAGAAGAGGCAATCAGGTGCAGGTGACGACAGGGTTTGAGAGCGAGTTGGTCAAGGAATATTCCAAAGAGTTCCTGTGTGAAGGACAGTTATGGTTCTATTATAAGCGTACAAACACTGCAAAAATTCAATCGGGTTCCTCCAAAAGAAACATCACAATGACTGATGCCAAGTATGTTCCGAATTTGCCGGATAGTGAAATCAAATATAGAAATTAGAGTATCATGAAAAAACTATTATTTATTATCATTGGTTATTCCTTGCTGCTCGCTGGCTGTGGGGAAAACGAAGCGATCTACTATGAGGGAGAGTCGGACAGCACTTCGGGAGTTTATTTTGCTTATTATACAGGCACTACCCGTAATGGTACTTCGGTTACTTATCATTATAGCGATACCACCCGCGATAACTCCTTAGCCTCCGTGACGGGAGAATACGCACAGGTGAGAATCCCTGTCCGATTGTTCGGGAACGTTTCGGAAGAAGATCGTCCTTTTGTCGTTAAAGCGATAGGGGGGACCGTTGAAGAAGGGAAAGATTTCACTCTGCCCGAAGAATTGATTATGCCCAAAGGCGAGGCATTGGCTTATGTAACGGTTAGCATCAAAAAAACAGAAGAACTGCAAGACGGAATTGTGCGTTACATCACCTTAGGACTGGAAGAAAACCAGCACTTTAAGGCCTACATCAAGGAACGCATAGTGGGTAATGACACCATCGACGCGCAGCGGATTACCATTCGCTATTCTTTGGTGTTAGAAAAACCGTTTACCTGGGATTCTTATAAAACAGCTTGGGGAGAATATTCCCCTGCTAAATTGAATTTTATGCTATCCGTCATGGGATGGACGTATTCCCAGTTCACACAACAAAATTTCTATTACGTGTCTCCGTCGGTATGTTTGCTCACACGTATGGAATTGCAAAAAAGGGCTGATGAAGGCAATCCGGTGCGGGAAGCCGACGGTTCATTGATGCAATTGGGCTCAAATTATTTAGTTGATTATAGTGCATACGATAAAAAGGAAAAATGATGAAACACAATGTTATATTACTGTTATGCCTCATCTTCGGTCTATCCTCCTGTTACGATGATAAGGGGAATTACGACTACAGGGAGATTGACGAACTGACCATTACCGGTATTCCGGAAGAGCCGGTGGCTGCATTGCATAAGTTGGAAAATCTGGTCTTGTCACCGACCGTGACCTCGAAATTCGATGGGGTGATTGATGCCAATGATCCCAATTATGAATTTTCTTATTATTACAATAAACCGGCAGGAGGTGATTTTCTGGAACCAAGCCTGCTGGATTCCAGTAGGGTGAAAGATTTGAATATTCTGGCAGAAATGGCTCCCGGCGATTACACTGCCTGGTTCAAGGTGAAGGATTTGCGGACAAATATTGTCACCTCTACCGAATTCAAACTAAGCGTGGTGACCTCCACGACCAAAGGGTGGGTCGTATTATGTGAGGAAGGCAGCGAACGTAAAGTCAGAATAGATATGGTCGGTGAGGTCGGTGAACGGATCGCTGTTTCGAGAAATGTGCTGGACTTTTTACCGGAATCACATGGCGCTCGTCAGATTCTCCTGGAAAGCAATATGCTGTACACGAGTCAGGCTCCTTATTTGAATTTATATGCGGAAGATAATAATTTTTGTATATGGTCTTACAGCGGCAATTTCAACAGTAATTTTAATGACCCGAGAAAATCGGTATTTGCACGCCCGGCCGATGACCTTATTGTGAGAGAAGAGAATAATTACAGCTATATAGTCATTACCGCTGGTGGAGATGTTTATCAAAAAATGAGCAGTAGTTCGGCTTTATACGATGTGAAAATTAACGTAGACGAGCCGTTCAGTGAACCTACCTACAAAATGGCTCCCTTTATCGGTGTCGGGTGGTCGAACGGTTTTAACGGCATTCTGTACGATAAGACGAACCGGAGGTTTAAGTATTTTTTGCAATATGCTATGCTTGCTAACGGAACGAAGTATTTATTCGATCCCAAAGAGCCTGAGGCTAGTGCCAAACTTTTCGACTGGAATACGGGGAAGGACATGGTTTACATGTCAGGTACGAGACAGGGAGGCGGCCAGTTGGTGTTCGCTTTGCTGAAAGATGCTGCGGGACAATATAGCATATATGGCATCACGGCAGGACAATATCAGAATTCGCCTGTGCAGACCGCCTACATGGATATAGACGCTGCCAAAGCGCCGGGATTGGCGAACGCGACCTGCTTCGCATTCCACCCCACACTGCCGTTCCTGTTCTATAATAGCGGCAATGAGGTGTATTTATATGATATGTCCACTCGTTTGGCCCGGCGGGTTCTTGTCCTGTCTGGCGAAAGCAGTATCTCTATGCTTAAATTCAATAAACTGCCGCGCTTGGGCTCAGGATTTGGCACTAATAAGTATCCCGATGTTGCCATCGATTGTCAGTATCGTTTGGCGGTAGGTTCCGTTAATCCCAATGCGGAAGCCGGTAGTGAAGGAATTTTACGCTTTTATGATGTTCCTGAGTTTGCCGGAGATTTAACTCAGTTCGGCGAGTCGTATACCGGATTTGGTATAGTCAAAGATATTGCTTACAAAGCAAGGTAAAAATGTCCCATCAGGAAAAGATCTGAATTTATCCGACCGGATGGGAAAATAGAAAGAACTGTCTGACAAGTTTGGACAGTTCTTTTTTTGTTGTAACAAATAAGGCTTTCTTTCCTGAATTCACATCCGTTGTCGGGTGTTTTCAATCGTTGATAAAACTGAGGTATACATAAATGGCAGGCAGAGCAAACAGGATAGAATCCATACGATCGAGCACTCCTCCATGACCGGGCATGATATTGCCGGAATCCTTGATTTCGATAGATCTTTTAAACATGGATTCTATCAGGTCGCCGAAGCTTCCGAACACCACTACGATAGCGGCAATGACGGTTGCGTTGATAAAATCGATGCCCTCGATATAAGGAGCCATAAGCATGCCTGCGGCAATGGAGATGATCCCTCCTCCGATAGCCCCTTCCCAGGATTTTTTAGGAGAAATGCGGGGGAATAATTTGTGTTTTCCGAATTGTGAGCCGAAGAGATAGGCAAAGGTGTCGTTGAACCAAACCAGCAAGAAAGGGAAAAAAATGATATCGGGTTGCCATTGACCGTTGCACAGGTAAGGAAAATAAATCAGTAAGGTGAAGGGAAAACTCAGATAGAATAAGACATACATGCTGAAAGCCAGATTTTGAAAGCCATGAGCGTGTTTGCGGTATAATTCACAAATACCCAGGAGGAAGGTGGCTGCCAAAAAAATCAGGTAACCCTCTTTCCAGTCAGCGTAGTTGTGCAGGAAACCTGCTGTGAAGAGCAGGCTGCCGCATAGGATACACATCGGGCGGTTGATCCGGATGCTGATAATTTTAGCCATGTGGGCGAATTCGAGTATCCCGATGATGTTAATCATAAAAAAAAGGGCGAAAAAACACCACGGATGTATGAAGATACATGCCGTTAAAATCACTACAAAAAGCAATCCGCTGATTGCTCGTTTCATAAAATTATTCACCGTTCACTGATTTAATGATTGCTGCTGCCTTTTCCTGATCTTTTCCCTTGATCATGACCTTAATGGTTCCTATCATGATATACGAGGAATCCTGCTGATTGAGAATAAAAGCTTTGACACCGTTATCACACAAGACGTCTTTCATCATTTCGGCCTGATACAATTGATCGGTTTCATAAATGGATATCCATGTATCTTCCATAATTTGACGGTTTAAATTAAAGATCAGGATGATCTTTTTCTTTGTCTTTTTCCCCGGCGGATTCGCTTTCTTCCTCTTCGTCTTTCCAAGGACGTTTTCCGAGGATGCGTTCCAGGTCATCACTGAAAATGACTTCCCGTTCCAGAAGCAATTCTGCCACCTGTTTATGCTGTTCCTTATGGCTGTGCAATAAATCTTTTGCACGGGTGTAAGCACTTTCCACCAGATTTTTGACTTCGGAGTCGATCAGTTCGGCTGTCTTTTCTGAATAGGGTTTGGTGAAATTGAAATCGCTTTGTCCTGTTGAGTCGTAATAGCTGAGATTGCCGATTTTTTCACTCATGCCAAAAATGGTAACCATGGCGTATGCTTGTTTGGTAGCTCTTTCCAGGTCGTTTTGCGCTCCTGTGGAGATTTGTCCGAAGGATAGCTCTTCAGCGGCACGTCCTCCTAGTACGGAACACATCTGATCCAGCAGTTGATCCTTGGTGGTGATCTGCCGTTCTTGCGGCAGATACCAGGCAGCTCCCAGCGCTTTCCCACGGGGAACAATGGTCACTTTCAGCAACGGATGAGCATGTTCCAGTAGCCAGGAGACTGTGGCATGTCCGGCTTCATGATAGGCAATCGCTTTTTTCTCGCTGACCTTAATCACTTTGCTGCGGTTTTCCAGTCCTCCGACGATGCGGTCGATCGCATCGAGAAAATCCTGTTTCTCCACTTCGTTTTTGTCTTTACGGGCTGCTATCAAAGCCGCCTCATTGGCGACATTGGCAATATCGGCTCCTGAGAATCCCGGTGTCTGTTTGGCTAAAAAAGGGATGTCTACGTCTGAGGCCAGTTTTAAAGGAGTCAGGTGTACTTTGAAAATCTCTTCCCGGTCTTTCAATTCGGGTAAGTCCACGTAAATCTGGCGGTCGAACCGGCCTGCACGAAGCAGGGCGCTGTCCAGAATATCGGCGCGGTTGGTGGCGGCAAGGATGATCACGCCGGAATTGGTCTCGAAGCCATCCATTTCTGTCAATAGCTGGTTCAGAGTATTTTCGCGTTCATCGTTGGATCCCATGTTGGGATTTTTGCCTCTGGCCCTGCCGATAGCGTCTATCTCATCGATAAAGATGATGCAGGGAGCTTTTTCCTTGGCTTGCTTGAACAGATCCCGAACCCGCGAAGCTCCGACTCCAACGAACATTTCCACGAAGTCGGATCCCGACATGGAGAAGAATGGTACGTTGGCCTCGCCGGCCATGGCTTTGGCCATCAATGTTTTTCCTGTTCCCGGAGGACCTACCAGCAGGGCTCCTTTCGGTATTTTCCCTCCTAATTTGGTGTACTTGTCAGGGGATTTCAGGAAGGATACAATTTCCTCTACTTCCTGCTTGGCTTCGGCCAGACCGGCAACATCTTTAAAGGTGACTTTCGTGTTGGTGTCTTTGTCAAACAACTTCGCTTGCGATTTGCCGACGTTGAAAACACCACCCGGACCACCGGCTCCCTTGCTCATTCTGCGGAAAAAGAATATCCAGATGAAAATCAGTAAAGCCATGGGAAAAAGATAGGAGATGATGTTTCCCCATCCGTCGTATTCCTGGTCATAATCCACTTTAGTATTGGCCGCTTCAGGTACTTTTTCCTGAATATCGGCAAATTCTTTTGAAAACGAATCTCCCGGAGGGGTCATAAAATAAAACTGTGGCCCTGGTGAAGAGTTCTTGAAGCCTTTGGATTTTAACTGGGAATAGTTTTCTATTTTATCGGGTTTAATGTACACATTGGCTTGTCCCTTGTTGGTGATCACTTTGATTTCATCGATGTCCCCCTTTCCCAGCATCTTGGTTTTTACTTCCTGCCAGGTTGTGCGAACCGGATCCGATTGCATATTGAAAAACTGGAAGCCGATGATGACGATTGCCAGGATGATGTAAAGCCAGTAACCGTTAAATTTGGGTGTCTTGATATTTTTACCGCCGCCAACGGGAGGAAAATTGAATCCTCCATCTTTCTTTGTTTCTTTGTTGCCTGCCATATAATGAGTTCGCTATTGCTTGTTTTATTTAACTTGATAATCTATTTCCCCGCAGGTAATAGATAGGTGTATTCAATCTTGTTGTTATCTTTCCGTCTGAAGGGAGGTTTGCTGAATCGTTTCAGTAATTCCATCTCCCCAAAACTCTTCCAATTGATAAAAGTCCCTCAGTTCTTTGTCAAAAATATGGACGATGACATCACCGTAATCTAGGACAGTCCATCGGGAGGCGCCTAAGCCTTCAATGTGGTAAGGCTTTTCGTACAGCTCTTCTCTGACCTTCTCTTCGACAGCATTGGTCAAACCTGTAATATGTGTGCTGGAAGTACCATGACATATTACGAAAAAACTGCAAAAACAGTTTTCAATCTTTCTTAAATCAATTTTTACAATCTGAAGTGCTTTGTTATCTTCCAGTGCTTCAATTACTTTATTTACTATCTGCTCTGTTTTTAACATTATTGACAATAACTTTTTCAAGCTACAAATATATACTATTTATCCATGCAAAGCTAAAATCTAAAAACTAAAAAGATATAATCGGAGATTTAAACCGTCTGCATGCTGTTTTTCATCTATTCTTTGTAAATTCGCCGCGTAAAGTTTAGAAAAATGAAAACATATCAAATATCTGTAGTTCCGGGGCCGGTTTCAGTTTCCCGTGAAGTTTTAGAGGCCGGTCAGGTCAATTTCGGTTCGGCCGATTTGGAAGTGGAATACCTGGAATTATACCAAGCCACTGAAAAAGCGTTGCAGCAAATCATGCAGACGCGCAACTCGGTGGTTATTCAGACCGGTGAAGGTATGCTGGCGTTGTGGAGCGCTCTTAAAAGTTGCCTGAAACCCGGAGACAGGGTGTTGTCTTTGTCGACAGGATTATTCGGTACCGGTATCGGAAAGATGGCGGAATCGATAGGCTGTGATGTGCGGTTGCTGGAGTTTGCATACGATGAGACAATCACTGATTTCGAGTTGATAGAGCGGACAATCAGCGAATTCAGACCTAAAATGATCACGATGGTGCAGAACGAAACTCCCTGTGGAACCATGAATCCTGTAGCCGAAATAGGCGATTTGAAGGAAAAGTACGGGATTCCCTTGTTGTATGTGGATGCAGTATCGGGCATAGGAGGAAGTGTGGTGAAGGCTGACGAATGGCATATCGATTTATGCCTTGGAGCTTCTCAGAAATGTTTATCCGCTCCGGCTTCACTGGCTTTTCTTTCAGTGAGTGAAAAAGCTTGGCAGATCGTGGAAGAAACAGGGTATGACGGTTATGATGCACTTGCGCCGTTCAAAGATGCTGTCAAGAATGCTTATTTCCCCTATACACCCTATTGGCAGGGATTGGCTCAGTTGAACAAGGCTTGCGAGTTGTTGTTGGAAGAGGGGATAGATCATGCCATCCAACGGCATCGGGATGTGGCGGAATATTGCCGGAAGCGTGCCGTAGACATGAAGTTGCTGCTTTATCCGGTAAAGGACGCGGTTTTTTCTCCGACGGTTACCGCAATATATGTTCCCGCGCATTGGACGATGGAAACTTTGCTTCAGACTTTAAGAAAAAAGGGACTTGTTGTCGGCGGAAATTATGGTTCCCTGGCCGATCATGTTTTTCGCATCGGTCATATGGGAACACAGGCAAATATGAACCTGATTAAAGGGGTGATGGATATTATCGAGGATACCATTTAACATTTGAGAAGCGGGAGACTACTGAAACACGGGGACTATATTATCGTATGCAATGCTTGAATGGTTGGAGATCCATCAATTACCCTGTCTGTTCAAGGCCGTTTTCGGTTTTGATTGTCCGGGATGCGGATGTCAACGGGCTGTTTTATTGCTTTTGCAGGGAGAGGTAGTAAAATCTTTTTTGTCTTGGCCGGCTTTATTTCCTCTGATGAGTTGCATGTTATTGATACTGATGCGGGGATGCGGCCTGAAGAAAATTTCAGGACATACGATAAAAAATAGTGCTTTTGTTTGTTTGATAATAATATTAATTTCATATTTGTTAAAATCAACGCTTTATAACTTTTAATATGCAACGTAATGGAAATCACAAATAATACACCTAAAGACCTTCCCCATTCCACAACGATTCTGGTGTTGGGGATATTGTCACTGATTTTTTGCTGGTGTTACGGTTTGATCGGGTTGGTGTTGGGGATCATTGCTGTGGCTTTGTCTAACGGGCAGCGGAGGCTTTATTGGGAATCTCCGGGTGAGTATACCGAAGATTCCTATCGGAGTGTCAATTCCGGACGCACTTGCGGGATCATAGCCATTTGTATCTCTGCCGTTATTATGCTGATCGTCCTTGTGTTTTTCATGGGGGTTTTTAGTTTGTTCGCTCTATCGAACCTATAAGATAAAAATAATAAAGATATGGATTACAGATTTGAAATCAGTAAACCGGATAGCAATGATTTCAGGTGTGAGATTGCTATCAACGGTGAGCAGACTTTTCAGCAGTTTCATGATAAAATTGTAGAAACGCTAGGTTTTGACGCTTCACAGATGGCTTCGTTTTTCGCATTGGATAAGATGGGCAACCGCGGAAAGGAAATTGCTTTAATGGAGATGTTTTCCGATGAGGAAGACGATGAAAACAAAACCTTGGTCATGGATGTAACTACGATTCGTGAGGTGGTGAATGCCAGTTGTATTGAATTGGAGTATGTTTATGATTTCTTTGCCAATAAATACCTCAAGGTAGAGTATGCGGGGGAGTATATTGGTGATTCGGCAGATGTTTTGCCTTTGTGCGTATATTGTGACGGGGTATTGCCTCAACAGACGGAATACGATGCAAATGAAGATTGGGCGTTAGATTCGGATGAAAACGAATACGACGATAGTTTTATGGAAGAGTTCGGAGAAAGCGGACATAGACGCAGACGCAGAGGGGATGACGATGATGAAGATTTCCGGTTCGGAGACGATGATGATGAATACAGCGATGACTTTGGGGATGACGATGACGGTTACGACGACCGCTATGAGAGTTTGGATGATTATATAGATAAATTGTAGCAAGGAATACCGAATGCCGGATGAGATCATTCTTATGCCGGAAAAATGAAGATGAACCAAGGTTCCCATTGAAATATCCGGGTGCTGCGGTACATTTTTGTATGACAGAAACGATGGAAAATGAAAACTCTGCTTGTTGTATTGGGGCCTACGGGAGTTGGAAAAACGGATTTGAGCATAGAGATTGCACGGTATTTTAATACGTCCGTTATATCTTGTGACTCGAGGCAGATCTATAAAGAAATGCGTATCGGTACGGCGGTTCCGGAAAAAGAGCAACTGGCGGCGGTTCCTCATTATTTTATTCAGACTATTTCCATAAAAGATTATTATAATTCGTGGCAGTATGAAATCGAAGCGCTGGCAAAAATCCGGGAGTTGTTTGAAGAAAATGATGTGGTTGTGATGTGTGGCGGGTCTATGTTATATATTGATGCGGTATGTAAGGGGATTGATGATATTCCCACTATTTCGCCCGAATTGCGGAGGGAGTTGACGGAAGTTTATGAAAAAGACGGTTTGGAACCTATCCGTGCTATGCTGAAAGAGTTGGATCCGGTTTTTTATGAACAAGTGGATCTGAATAATGGAAAAAGGGTTTTGCATGCTGTGGAGGTGTGCCGGATGGCGGGTGTCCCTTATTCTGCTTTACGAACCCATACTCCTAAGAAGAGAGAATTTAATATTGTACGCATGGGATTGAACCGGGAACGGGAGGAACTGTATCGGCGCATAGACCGGCGGGTGGAAATGATGCTGGAAGAAGGATTGGAAGCCGAAGCCCGGGAATTACTGCCGATGCGTCATTTGAATTCTTTAAATACAGTTGGTTATAAAGAATTGTTCGATTATTTTGAAGGAAAAACCGATTTGGAAGAGGCTGTCCGTTTAATCAAGCGGAATTCCCGTCGTTATGCCCGGAAACAATTGTCTTGGTTCAGACGTGATGCGGATATTCACTGGTTTCATCCGGAGGATGATGTTGAAGAAATAAGAAATTTTATTCAAGGAGTGTCATGAATCGGTTGGCAGAGTTTTCCTTATCTGATTCCTTTTCTGTCATTCCGTGAGGAGAGAGGCATTTTTTCCTGTCCGGCCGTTTGCGGTGGCTGTCCGGAGGAAAATTTATATTTATGCAGATTGCGTATCTAAAAAATCCCCAGAGTGACGCTCCGGGGATTTTACGTTTTATTGCGTTTTTAGTGTGCCCATTCGGCAAAAAAATCATTGCCTTTGTCATCCACAATGATAAAGGCCGGGAAATTTTCTACATGGATTTTGCGTACGGCTTCCATGCCCAGTTCTTCAAAATCGACAACTTCGACCGATTTGATGCTGTTTTTGGCTAATATGGCTGCCGGGCCGCCGATAGATCCCAGATAGAATCCACCGTGTTTTTTGCAGGCGTTCGTTACGTCCACCGAACGGTTGCCTTTGGCAACCATAATCATGGATCCGCCTAAGGATTGGAACAGGTCGACATAAGGATCCATACGTCCAGCAGTCGTGGGGCCGAAGCTACCGGAGGCCATGCCTTGCGGGGTCTTGGCGGGGCCTGCATAATAAACCGGATGTTTTTTGAAGTATTCCGGCATCGGTTTGCCTTCATCGATCATCTGTTTGATGCGTGCATGAGCGATATCGCGGGCCACAATTAAGGTTCCCGAAAGATTCAGTCTGGTTTTTACAGGATACTTGGTGAGTTCCTTCAGCACATTTTCCATGGGTTGATCCAGGTCGATGTTGACAGCAGGGGCTAATGCCGGGGATTCAGCGGGTAAGAAGCGGGCAGGATTTTTTTCCAGTTGTTCCAGAAAAATGCCCTCTTCGGTGATTTTAGCTTTGATATTGCGGTCGGCACTACAGCTGACGCCTATTCCTACGGGACAGGAAGCTGCGTGACGGGGCAGACGGATGACGCGTACGTCATGTACCCAGTATTTCCCTCCGAATTGGGCGCCGATACCTTTGTCGCGACAGATTTTGAGGATTCTTTCTTCCCATTCCAGGTCGCGGAAGGCTCGGCCTCCTTCATTTCCGGAGGTCGGCAGGTTGTCGTAATAGCCGGCAGAGGCTTTTTTTACAGTTGTCAGGTTGGCTTCGGCTGAAGTGCCGCCGATCACTACTGCTAAATGGTAGGGGGGACAAGCTGAAGTTCCCAGATCCAGCACTTTCTGTGAGATGAATTTCGTCAGGGTTTCTTCGTTCAATAAAGCCTTTGTCTGTTGGTACAGGAAAGTTTTGTTGGCTGAACCACCGCCTTTGGTAATGAACAGGAATTCATATTTGTTGCCTTGGGTGGCGTAGAGGTCGATCTGAGCAGGTAAATTGCATCCGCTGTTTTTCTCTTCGGTCATGGTGAATGGAACCACTTGGGAATACCGTAAATTCCGGTCTCGGTAGGTTTCAAAAACTCCTTTGCTGATGGCTTCGGCATCATTACAGCCTGTCCATACATTTTCTCCTTTTTTGCCGATGCAAATGGCCGTTCCGGTATCCTGACAAGTCGGAAGTTCTCCTTCTGCTGCAACCACCTGATTCATCAACATGGTGTGTGCCACAAATTTATCATTATCGCTGGCTTCTGGATCCTGGAGAATATCGGCCAGTTTCTGTAAGTGTGAAGCCCGGAGATAGAAAGAGACGTCGGTGTAAGCTTCGCGAGCCAGCAATTCCAGTCCTTCTTTTTCTATTTTGAGTATTTTGCGGCCTTCACATTCGATTGTCTTGACATACTTTTTTGTCAATAGCCGGTATTCGGTAGTGTCTTTTTCAATAGGAAACGGTTCCTGATACTTAAATTCTGCCATATTGTTTTTATTTATAAGTGGATAATCATCAGTAAAGCATTATTATTCAGCCGGAGATTATTAAGAAATCCTTTGCTCTGTCGGGTCGTCATCCAGAAGAATAACGCAACGAAATTAGAATTAATAAATGAAAAAGCCGAAGTTCTTACAGAAATTTTTCTCTAATAAGAATGAAGGGAGAGTAAAAAGCACTTTGAGTGAATATTTTCCTATTTTTGTAAAAATCAATCTCCTCTTCAGGGAATCGAAAAAGCCTTCAGCATCAACGAAAGATTTTTTGACCGATGATGAAGGGGAGAGGCCAGCAAAAGAATAAAAAGGATGAAATAATATGGAAGCTCACGTTGTTTTTGTTGTTATTGTTATTTTTTTAAGTCTCGGTTTTGTGGCTGAGAGGTTTCTGGAATGGTTGAATATGCGGGCAATGTCGCCGGAACTTCCCGATCGTTTGCGCGGAATTTACGAAGAGCAGAAGTATAAGTGTTTTCAGTGTTATAAACGGGAAAATAACCGGTTTAATTGGATCGGCGATTCTTTTTCGTTTGTTGTTTTACTGCTCTTTTTCTTTTTCGGTGGTTTTGGTTGGTGGAATCGGGTGGTTACGGCTTTTACTGATGATATGATTGTCGGAACCTTATTGTTTGTGTTTGGTCTCTCGGTGGCTTCCTCTTTGATCAGTTTGCCGTTCAGTTGGTATGCCACCTTTCATATCGAGGAAAAGTACGGATTTAACAAGACAACCGTAAAAACATATCTGGGGGATTTGGTGAAGGACATGTTGGTTTCCGGAGTCATCGGAGGGATCCTGTTGACAGCGGTGGTCTGTTTTTACAGGTGGACAGGTCCTTTGTTCTGGCTGTATGCCTGGGGAATCGTCACTTTATTTTCTCTTTTAACGACTATGTTTTACTCTCAGCTGATTGTGCCTTTATTCAATAAACAAACGCCTTTGGAAGCCGGAAGCCTCAGGGATAAAATTCAGGCTTTTGGACAATATGCCGGTTTCAGGCTGGACGATATTTATGTCATGGATGGATCGAAGCGCAGCACGAAAGCCAATGCTTATTTTACCGGTTTGGGACCTAAAAAACGGATTGTGTTGTATGATACGCTGATCAGTGAGTTGACGGAAGAAGAAATTGTTGCTGTTTTGGCACACGAAGTAGGGCATTACAAGAAAAAACATACGGTTCAGTTCATTCTGGCATCGGTTTTGCAAACCGGAATAATGTTATGGTTGTTTTCTTTATTTGTAAATCAGCCTGCTTTGTCTCTGGCGTTGGGGGGCGACCAGGCTTATTTCCAGTTAGGATTAATAGCATTTGCTATCCTTTATTCGCCGGTGAGCATGGTGTTGGGATTGGCCATGAATGCTTGGTCGCGTAAGAACGAATATGAAGCTGATGCTTATGCGGCCCGACACTATGATGCGGAGTCCCTCATTTCCGGACTGAAGAAGATTTCGGTGCATGCTTTGAGCAATT
>CAZMAE010000014.1:0-8223 GCA_964564205.1 uncultured Odoribacter sp.
GTCCGCAGCCTGGATATGACACTCGCCAAAATCATGCGGCACGTCGCCCGGAAAGTAGCCATGAACAAACACTTCACTGTTACCCTCAGCGAATCCAGGCTCAAAGAATACCTGGGCAGCCCTATTTTCTCACGCGAAGAATATCAGGGCAACGAATTTCCGGGAGTAGTCACCGGTCTGGCCTGGACTGCCGCCGGAGGAGAAATCCTCTACATCGAGTCGAGCTACAGCAAAGGCAAAGGCCTCCTGAGCCTCACCGGCAACCTGGGAGATGTGATGAAAGAATCGGCCACCCTGGCACTGGAATACATTAAATCGCATGCCGCAGAAATCGGCATCGACGAAAAAATGTTCGCAGAAAACGACATACACGTGCATGTCCCCGCAGGCGCCGTTCCCAAAGACGGTCCTTCGGCAGGAATCACGATAGTCACCGCTCTGGTGTCGTCGCTCACGGGACGGAAAGTGAAAAAAGCCATCGCCATGACAGGAGAAATCACCCTGCGGGGCAAAGTCCTTCCGGTTGGAGGCATCCGCGAAAAGATACTGGCAGCCAAAAGGGCAGGGATCAGGGAAATCATTCTTTGCAGCGAAAACCGCAAGGATATCGAAGACATCAAGAAAGAATACCTGAAAGGGTTGAAATTCCATTACGCAGACTCCATTCAGGACGTGCTGAAAACTGCACTTCTCTGAAAAAACGCCCCGAAGATCCGACCTCCAAAGCGCCGTACAGCTTCGGGCCTATCAACGGAAACGGAATATTTCGGGATCAATACGGGATTCCTATCGGCAGACCTCCCGTATTGATTTCCATCACTCACGGCTCTTTCATTCGAAAACACGAGGAAATTTCAAAGTTATTAAGGCGATTAACGTTCTGCCCGCAGTAAAAGCGACATATTCCTAAAATCCATTCAGATCCAGAAATTTAAGGCTATTCGTTCAGGCCTTGCGTCAGTTTTTTCACCAATTTATACTTATTGAAAAACTCTTTCAAAATCACCCTCAATACGGTGTACGAAGGTATGGCCAATATCATTCCCGGAATGCCGGCCAGACTTCCGGCCATCAAGATGACCAGAAAAATTTCCAACGGATGTGCATGCACGCTGCTGCCGTAAATAAAAGGTTGGAAAACAACATTGTCGATCAGCTGCGTCAACAACATGACGACGGTCATGCACCCCAGCAAAGGCAACATCTGATGATAGAATTCCATGTCCAGATTCAACACCACCCCGACAGCCAGACCGAAAAAAATTCCGATCATCGGACCTATATAAGGTATGACATTCAGCACGCCGGCCACCAAACCGATGACCACGGCATTACCGAACCCCAGTCCGGTGATCGTCAGCCCCAAGGTATTCAAAGCCATCACCCCCAACACTTCGAGCAACAGCCCGACAAAATAGCGCACCAAAAGCTTCTGGATCGAATCCAGGGCGTTCCGGCCTTGTTCCTCATAGCGAGCCGGAAGCAAAGCCATCACCATGCCCGAAAACAACCGGCTGTCCTTCAAGAAAAAGAAAGAGATGAAAGTTATCGAAAAAACAGCGACAAAGATATTGCTCAGGGTTCCCGCCACCAGACCGAACCAGTTTTTCAAGCTGGCAACATTCAGAATATCGCTCAAGCCGTCTGTGATATATGCCTTTACATCGGAGTCTTTATCCAGGAACCCATATTTTTTCAAAAAATATCCGGCGTCTTCGATAGGAGTTTCCAACTGACTGACAATATTGACAACACTGACATTTCCCAGGGACTGGAATTCACGGATCGCCAAAGGTATAATGGTGCTGAAAAAAAGTATAAACAACAGCCAAAGGCAAACAACCGTGACAGCAGCTTTCAAGGCATCGGGCAACCGGCAGCCTTTTATCCTGATTTTCTCCAGAAGGTCGATAATGGGCTTCCCGATGAAAGAAATGACAGCAGCCACCAAAACATAGACAATGATCGAAAAGAAATACCAGGAAAAGAAAATGGCAACAGCCAATGCCACAAATCCCAATACATATTTTGTAAATACATTCATAACGATCTTTTTGTTTGCAATTCCTGTTTCATTCCTATCAATTTTCAAAAGTAGTCATTTTACCCCAATTTAATCCCATGGTCTCCTATTAAATTCCTGAACAAACAGACATAAAATAAGTGTGCCTTTTTGCTGATTTGCAAGGAATCACAAATTTTCAAGAAAATTTGTTCAATAGCAATAAATTTTCTTACTTTTGGCATTCATTTCAAAATTTTATTCCATCGTATGAAAACAAATTTGTTCATGTTAAGGGGATGCCTATTACTTATTCTGCTCGGTATCGCCTCCGTCAGACTAAATGCACAGACGGCCCGCTCCTTGTACTTTATCGACAACGCCCCAAGCCGTTTAAACCTTAATCCTGCCTTGCAGCCCATGCGGGGTTATTTAAATTTTCCTATCGCAGGTGCTTTCGGGACCTCTGTCGTCAGCGATCCGCTCTCGGTTGACGATTTTATCGACATTATGGATCAGGAAAACGATTTCCTGCAAAACGATGAACTTTTTAACAAATTAAACAACAACAACAAAATCAACTTCGATCTTTCGACCGATATCTTATCCCTCGGTTTTTATGCCGGCAAAGGATTCTGGACCATTAACATGGGCATGAAAATTATGCTGAGCACCTCTATTCCCAAATCCTTGTTCGACTTTGCCCGTAATTCGGACAAATTGGAAGAATATATAGACAACTTCCAGGATCTCTCTCAGATTCCTGATGACGTGGAGGATATCGTACGGGGTTATCAGGTGAATGACTTACGCTTAAATGCGGATGCGTTTACCGAGATAGGCATCGGATATTCCCGTCCCGTTAATGACAGGCTGACCCTGGGAGGAAGGGCCAAAGTGCTGATAGGCCTTGCCAATCTGGATGCCCAGGTCGATGAAATGAGCATTAAGCCGAACATACCTAACGGGAGCTGGGATGTCACCACCCGCGGAAAAATGAATGTATCCATGAAAGGCCTGAAGCTTACTTCCGACTCCGAGGAAAATTATATTGACGATATGGACTTCGATTCTCCGGGTTTAGGAGGCTTTGGGGCCGGCATCGATTTGGGCGCTACCTATAAAATTCTCAAACGGCTGACTGTATCGGCTGCCATCATCGACTTGGGATTCATCAACTGGTCGGAATCAGCGAGCACCTACACCTCCGTCAACGAATCGCACAGCTACAAAGTCGACGAGGAAGGTACCGATATTTTCGATTACGATCTGCTCCAATTCCAGACCACGGACGAAGCCAAAAGCCGTACCACAGCCCTGCGTCCCACGTTGAACATCGGCGCGGAATATACATTTTTTAACGGCCAACTGGGCATCGGAGTATTGTCATCCACTCGTTTTCAAAAACCCGAAACCTTCTCCGAGCTGACCATTTCCGCCAATTATCATCCCCGGAACTGGTTTGCCGCCACCTTAAGCTATTCCATCCTGCACAGCGATTTCAAAACTATAGGATTGGGCCTGAAACTGGGTCCCATATTTCTGGCCAGCGACTACATTCCGACAGGCGACCTGAAAAGCATCAAACGGGCCAATGCTTATCTCGGAATCAGTGTTCCCATAGGAAAAAAGAAATCAGCTATTAAACACGATTGAGGCATTCGGGGCTGTCATCCCGCACCCCGGTGAGTGTTCTTACTTCACCAAAATAGCTTGAATAAAAATAAAGCGGTCTAAGTGTCCTCAGAAAGTTGGACGAACGACCATTAACCGATTAAAGAGTCCGGGGCTATTCCGGACTCTTTCCTTTTAACCGGAATCTGATTCTTTCATTATGATAATAACCTGATCATCCACAGTCTTCATAAAGGCTTCCGGCGATTCAAAGTTTTCAGCATTCAGAAGTTCCGGATATGCGATTCTCAGGAAATAAAGAAAGAATATAATATATGTAAAAAAGAAGCTGAATGACAGTTTATTGTCAGACAGCTTCATTTTTTATTCACGACCGGCCGTTTCGTTTAATGCTTCCGGACAGGACAGATCACCACATGAAAAGTATAATCCTCATAAGGCAACAGATAAGGTTGCAAAGGCCAGGCCCCCCAACTGTCGATACATCCCAGTCCCATTTGCTTCAAATCGAAAGAAAGCGCGGTCAGATTGCGGGATTTCAATTCTCCGGAATGCCGCTGTTCTTTAGCGGGACCGTCATCCAAATCTTCCTGCAAGTAATTTAAAGCCGAAGCGGAAAAAGGCACATCGGAACGGATCAGCAATCCCCGGCCGTCGACATCCGTCAGTTTCCACCACCGGATATCGGTTTTCGTCCCGGATTCCTGCGGACGAATGTAAGGATAATACTGCTCTTTCACAGTTTGCCGATAACGTCCGAGCTTCTGGCTGAAATTCCGGTCGGCATAATTTTCAATGGGCCCGCGTCCGTAATAGTCGATCCGGTCAAAACTTCCGGGCATAACCATTTGCAGACCGAAACGGAACAAATGAGGTCTGTTTTCTTTATTCCCATCCACTTTCAGCGCTTCCGTAACCTGAATTTCACCCCGGCTATTGACCACATAAACCATCTCCAGGCGGGCGGCCAGCTCAGGCAGCTCATATCCGACAGTAATCCGGACATTGTTGTCTTTCTCCTCGACGCGGAATTCCTTCTTTTTCATCTCAGGATTCTTCCAGGCCCTGAAGCGATTTTGCAAACCGGCCCCCATATCGTTGTCCGTCGGAGCACGCCAGAAATTGGGTTTCAGCACATATCCCTTCTCCAGCATTTCCAGACCATTCATGTTTATACTACTGATCCAGCCGTTCCTCTTATCAAAAGATATGCGGGTTTCCTCCGTAGTCAGCACCAGATGCACCAGATCTTCATAAATCCGGACAGGCTCCTTGCCCGACGAGACAGACGCGTCAAAATGCCGGTAGGGCTGAATCGTCAACTGATCTTCCGCCAAAACATGCCCCGCAGGAATCAGTTGTCTGGTCTTTTTCAGTTTATAAGCCACATCGAGCAATAATTCCCGGTCGGTGTCCGGCAACCGGTAATCCAACTGAACTTCCCGAGTTTCCTGAGGCCCGACATGCAGCTCCCCGACAACACCGCTCAACACCGCTTCTCCGTCCGACAAAATCCGCCATTCCAGATAGCAATCCGACAAATCGGTGAAGAAGTTCTCGTTATACACCTTGATTTTCCCGTGTTGCAAATCGACGGGGGTGGTCCAGACCGGCTGATAAACTTTTTTCACTTCATACATATGAGGATTCAGCACCCGGTCGGGACTGATCAGTCCGTTGCAATTGAAATTGTTATCCGAACCGTCCCAAAGGTTGAAGTCGCCCCCGTAAGTATAAATCATCGCACCTTCCGGAGTGAAACCGCGAAGCCCCTGGTCTACGAAATCCCAGATAAAACCACCCTGCAATTTCGGATATTTCCGGATCAGATCCCAATACTCCTTAAATCCCCCTTGAGAATTCCCCATAGCATGGGCATACTCGCACAATATCAAAGGCCGGTTTTTCTCCTCATTCTTAGCGTAATTTTCCATCCACCCCAAACGGGCATACATGGGACAAACGATGTCGGTGTGCGCAGCTTCCCCCGCCCGTTCATACTGAACGGCACGGCTTTGATCCCGCTCCTTGATCCAGCGGTAGCAGGCTTCAAAATTAGGACCGTCCCCGGCCTCATTACCCAAGGACCAGAAAATAACCGAAGCATGATTTTTGAAAGCTTCCACCATCCGCTGATTCCGTTCCAGATGGGCCTGAGCATAAGCCTGAACCTTAGCCAGCGTCTGATCTCCGTATCCCATTCCATGCGATTCGATATTGGCTTCACATACCAGATAAATACCGTATTCATCACACAACTTATACCATTCCGGATCATCCGGGTAATGACAGGTGCGAACAGCATTCAGGTTATTCTCTTTCATGATTTTGATATCCTGTATCATGCGTTCCCGGCTAACGACATAACCGGTCAGAGGATCCAGTTCATGCCGGTCGGCTCCCTTGAAAAGCACCGGTTTCCCGTTGATCCAGATTTGCCCCAGATCCTTTTTCAATTCAATTTTCCGGAAACCCACCCGCTGCGGGATTACTTCCAGCACTTGATCTCCGCTTTTCAAGGTCAGCATCAAGGTATAAAGATTCGGATCTTCGGCACTCCATTTCGCCGGATTCTCCACTTCAAAAACAGTGTGTATATTTCCTTTCCCGTCCGGCTTCACTGCTTTTTTCCCGACCGATTTTCCCTGGCCGTCCATCAGCTCCATCTCCACCAGTCCGCCGCTCCGCGAAACATTGGCCGTCACATCCAGTTTTCCATCCCGGTAATCCGGATCCAAATCGGGAATAACAAAGAGATCCCCGATATGCACGGTGGGGCGGGCATACAGATAAACCTCCCGTCCGATCCCGGACAACCGCCAGAAATCCTGATCTTCCAGGTAACTTCCGTCACACCAGCGATAGACCTGCATCGCAATCAGGTTTTTACCCGGATTCAAATATTTCGTAATGTCGAATTCGGCAGCCATCTTACTGTCTTCGCTGTATCCGACAAATTTTCCGTTCACCCAGACATACAAATTGGAAGTGGCCGATCCGACATGCAGATAAACCTGCTGTCCTTTCCAGCCGGCAGGCAAATCAAAAGTCTTGCGGTACGATCCGACATGATTGTTTTCAGACTCGATCAGGGGAGGATCGGAAAGGAATTGATTGTGCCAGGCATACCCGGCATTTTTATACAGCGGATCACCATAACCGTTCAACTCCCATAAACCGGGAACCGGAAAATCCACCCAATACTGATCTTCAAAATCCACCCGATAAAAGTCCACCGGACGATCGGTTTCGTCCTTCACCCAGTTGAATTTCCACATACCGTTCAAGGACAAAAAATTAGACGCTTCTTCCTTCCGTCCGGTCTGAGCCGCTTCAGCGGTCGGATAGGCAAAATAAGCAGCCCGCATGGGTGCACGGTTTATCGCATTCACCTGCGGATCCAGCCACTCTTTCTGCCGTGCAAACGTTGCCATAGACAAGCATACACAAATCGATAACAAAAAATTACGCATAAAATTTATTTTAAGTGTTTATTTCTCCAAAACCTCTCTCCCCCTCTTACTCCAACGACGGTCGCTTACCACTCCTCATTTTCCCGTCAGTCCATATAACTCGTGTTATCCCAGCAATGAGTACAAAGCTGTTCCTTCGGCAAGCCAATGGCTTCTACCAGATCGTCCAGGCGCTGGAACTGTAAAGAATCGAGCTGTAAATGCCGGCACATCATTTTCACCATCTCCTTATATTTTTCGGAATCCGGATCGGTATAAGGCTTCAGCAACTCCTCCGTCAACTCTGAAGTGCCTTCCAGATCACGGATCACCCTGCGGGCGAACAAATCAAAAGTGGAACGGGAAGTCGAGAAATTCAGAAAACAGCAAGGATAAATCAGAGGAGGGCAAGCAATCCGGATATGCACCTCTTTTACTCCGCATTCCCGGAGTTTTACCACATTATCCTTCAATTGCGTTCCCCGGACAATGGAATCATCCAGGAAAACAACCTTGGCATCCCGGGTAAATGCTTCGTTCGGCAGCAACTTCATCTTGGCAACCAAATCACGCATACTCTGATTCTGAGGCATAAAACTGCGAGGCCAGGTCGGAGTATATTTCACAAAGGGACGCTTATAGGGAATCTTTTTCTCATTCGAATAACCAATCGCATGACCGACCCCCGAATCAGGAATTCCCGCAGCAAAATCAGGAGTCATTTTATCCCGCCGTGCCATGGCAGCTCCGCACCGATAACGTGCCTCTTCAACATTGATACCCTCATAATAGGCCGAAGGATAGCCATAGTACACCCACAAAAATGAACAGATCTGTTTCCGGCAGCCGGGAGTTATGATCGTCGTCACTCCGTCTTTCGACACCCGGACAGCCTCGCGAGGGCCTAAATCGCGCACAATCGTGTAATCCAGATTCGTAAACGACGAACTTTCAGTGGCCACGACATAGCCGAACTCGTTTTTGCCGATAATGACGGGGGTACGCCCCAGTTTATCCCTTACAGCATAAATACAACTGTCGGTCGCATCGATAATCTGGAAGAGATTTCGGCGCGTTTATTAAAGGAAAAAATCCATTTTGCCGAGATGTCCGGATCGGCGATCAATCCCACGG
>CAZMAE010000015.1:0-15127 GCA_964564205.1 uncultured Odoribacter sp.
AAAATGATATATAGATTCTCCATTTTTAGCGACATATTCGTTGACAATGGCAAAGGTGGGCGAACTGACATCGTCCTCCACCTCCATACTGGCTGCAATGGCTTTCACAAAAGTGGTCTTACCCACGCCCATCGGACCGTATAAGGCAAAAATCGTCCGGTCTCCCACCTGTTTTAAAAACTCCCCTGCCACCCGGTCGAGATCCTCCAGGCGTTTTATCATCCATTTCATAACTTGCATTTATTTATCATTCGTATAGCATTCTGTAAACCTGCCCATACCCGCATTATATCAGTTCTGAAAACCGGATCCCGTTTCAGTTCCCCGTTCATTTTCTGATTACCCGCACCCGCCGGGCCTGAGTCTGGTTTTCTTCCACTGCTTTCACCACTTCTCCGGCTAGCTGGGTAAAGGCCAATCCGGTAATGCTGTCCGGCTCCAGAGCCACAGGTTTACCGCTATCCCCTCCATCGCAAATACTTTGAACAACAGGAATTTGACCCAATAGTCTTAAACCTTTTTCTTCGGCCAGCTGTTTTGCCCCTTCCTTGCCGAAAATGTAATACTTGTGATCGGGCAATTCGGCCGGAGTAAACCAGGACATATTTTCCACCAACCCCAACACCGGCACGTTAATGCCCGGCGATTCAAACATATTAATTCCCTTGATTGCATCCGCCAAAGCTACCTGCTGAGGAGTGCTCACAACGATTGCACCCGTCAAAGCCACGGTTTGCACCAAAGTCAAGTGTATATCGCTGGTTCCAGGAGGCAAATCGATCAGCATATAATCCAGTTCATCCCAGAATCCTTGTTCTACCATTTGCTTTAAGGCATTCGAAGCCATAGGCCCTCTCCAGACAGTGGCCGATGCCGGATCTACAAAAAAACCGATGGACAAAAGCTTCACCCCGTATTTCAGTACGGGTACGATCATATCCTGCTCATTCACCTTTTCCATATAGGGCTGAGCCTCTTCGCAACCAAACATCTTCGGAATCGAAGGACCGAAAATATCTGCATCGACCAATCCCACCTTATATCCCTGCATAGCCAAAGCCACAGCCAGGTTAGCCGCCACGGTAGATTTACCCACACCACCCTTTCCGGACGATACGGCAATGACATTTTTCACCTTCTCCAACGATAAGGGACGTTCCAGATCATGCATGAATATAGTCTCGATGTCCACCTGCTGATAAGCGGACAGCAAAGCCCGGCATTTTTTCTGAATGCTGCTAACAAAAGGATCCTTGGAAGTTTGGAACACCAGACGAAAACGCACCTCGTCACCCTCTATCCGGATATTCTGCACCATATCCAATTCCACAATATTTTTGGAGCTTCCGGGATACTTTACCTCCCGCAAAACTTCCCTGATTTCCTTAACTTTATCTTGCATCATATCATTAATGTATAAAATTACTAACTATGAGGTAACGAAATTAATAAAAAATACCCAATAAACATGTCATTCTTTCCAAAAGAACCGATTATCCGATTAAATCGGAACGGAATAAGAATGTTTAAGTTAAAAATAGCAGAATCTCCAAACTTGCCGTCACTCATAATCGTTATACCCAGTGAATTAAACAATAAAAAAACAGTATTATGAAAACAGCATTGAGATTCTTCATTATGGCAGGAATTGTTCTCACCGCAGCATTCCTGGCTAGTTCCTGCAAAGACGATGACAAAGACGACCAGACCAACATCATCGGCAGCTGGAACGTTGCAGAAAGCCGTGTCGACGTAACCCTTACCGCAACCGCAACCAACACCCAGACCGAAGTAGAAGCCGAAGTGGCCAATTATTTGCAGGTGCCGGTCAATTCACGGGTTGTCTTCACCAACACCAAAGTGACATTCACCTATTCTCTCAACGGAGCAGCTCAGAAAAGTGAAACTTTCGACTACACGCTGAACAACGCAACCCTTTCCATTGTACTGCCTATCAGCACCCCGAGTACCCTCACTGCAGATGCAAGCATGACAGACAATATTCTGAAGATCACTTTCGACGAGTCTTCCTATACGGCATTGCTAAAATACTTCGCAAGCAAAGACCCGGATTTCAAGATCTATGTCGATCAGATCTCTACAGCCAGCGTTTACTACCGTCTGGGACGTATTTAACCAAACCGCAAAGACCGCTTTTCCGCTTTCAGCAATTCCGGTCAAGGGACCGAAAGCCATTCGTTTTCATACCCATAGGAATACTGAACCCCAAGCGGTCCTTTTTTATATTCTTGTATTATACTTCCGCAGTCTCTCCCGCAAGCGGACGTAATCCGGACACACCTTTCCCATCAACTTCCAGAAAGCATCCGAATGATTTTTTTCAACGGTATGACAAAGTTCATGCAAAATCACATAATCGATGATTTCATCCGGCAATTTCATCAATTTAATGTTCAAGCTGATATTATTTTCAAAAGAGCAACTTCCCCAATTCGAAACATTATCTCTGAAACCCAGCCGTCCATACCGGAAACCGAATTTTTCAGCCCAGAATTTCACCCGGCCGGGGAGATATTGCCTGCACTCCATACGGTAAATATCCAATAAAAACCGCTTGGTCAACACTTCGATCCGCTTGAAATCCACCTGACGGGGTATGGATAGTATAATGGTTTGCTGCTCCATACGGTAAGCCGGATTAAGCGCATCGGTATTTTCGAGCCGGAAAATATGGAATTTCGTTTTTATCTCTGCTCCGATTTTCAATCCTACTCCGGTATCTTCTTCATAAATTTCCATGTTTCTCCGGTTCTGAATAATCCATTCCCGGTTTTCTTCCAGAAACTTTTCTGTCTGCCGCTTACTCACCCCGTAAGGCACATTTACCCAAATTCCTCTCCCAGGAGCCATCCGGATGCGTAAATATTTGATATTCGCACTCCGCAACACCCTGATTTCACCAACACCCTTCAATTCGATCACCTCCATATCCACCTGAAATAAAAAAGAGACGGTCTGAAAAGTTGTTTCATGCGCATAACCGACTCCTTTTCCGGAACAATGCTGTTCCGACAAGCCCATCGCCACAAACGGTAATTTTTCAGACAGTCTCCCGCTATCCTATCTTCGGAAATTAATCTTTCTTTACCAAATCACTCAATTGCTTAAAAGCACCATCGACAGCAGTCATCGCTTCTTTAGCAATAGCCCGGAAATGAGCTTTTCTTTCGCCTTTAGGTAAACGTCTTCCGGCATTCATCCGTTGACGCAATGCATTCCTGCTATCGATTACACCCTGAACGATCCCGCTGAGTTCATCGGAATTTTTACCGTAACACAGACAATTCAAACAATCGTCAACCACAGCAAAAGTCAGATAATCAATGTCCTTTTTCAATTTTCTTATACTAGCCATAACTCTCAATAATTTAATTTTCTTCAAAAGTAAATATTTTTTCCTGTATGATGTTCCATTCACAACTGTTTTTTTACAATCAGCCGCCGCAGGACCTTTTTTCCAGAGTGTTTTCCGGGGCATCGGTCTCCGGACAACCAAACTCCATGACTTTCTTCCTTCCCTCTACACGTCATCCGCTCTTCTTCCCCACCGTCTGACCGTTCACGCCGGTCCGCTCCCGGCCCGGGATTCCAGCAATAAATCCAGCGTAACGATGGCAGCCATGGCCTCAACCACAGGAACTGCACGCGGAATCACGCACGGATCGTGCCGGCCATACGCCTCCAGTACGACCTTTTGTCCATCACGGGTCACCGTCTCCTGGCATTTCATGATGGTAGCCACAGGCTTAAAAGCCACCCTGAAATAAATGTCTTCTCCGTTGCTCACTCCCCCCTGAATACCGCCAGAACGGTTTGTCCCGGTCCTGACAGTGCCTTCCCGCATCACAAAAGCGTCGTTGTGTTCGCTTCCCCGCATTCCGGCTGCGGCAAATCCCATCCCGTATTCAAACCCCTTGCTCGCATTGATACTCATCATGGCCTGGGCCAGACGGGCCTGAAAACGGTCGAAAACCGGCTCTCCCAATCCTGCCGGAACACCCCTGATCACGCAACTGACCACTCCTCCGACACTATCGCCCTCATTCCGGACTTCACGGATCAGGGCAATCATCTTCCCGGCCGTTTCCGGATGGGGACACCTTACCATATTATCCTCCGTCTTATCCAGATCCAATTCCAAGTAGGAACACGGAACAGCTATTCCTCCCACCTGCGAAGCGTAGGCCTGAATCCGGATCCCTTCAACCGCCAACACCTGCCTGGCAACTGCCCCGGCAACAACACGCGCAATATGCTCACGGGCAGACGATCGTCCTCCACCCCGGTAATCCCGGATACCGTATTTTTTTTCCCAGGTATAATCGGCATGAGACGGACGGTATAAATCTTTCAGATGATGATAATCCTTACTCTCCTGATTCCGGTTGCGCACAACAAAAGCGATAGGCATACCGGTCGACTTTCCTTCAAAAATTCCGGAAAGAATCTCCACTTCATCCTCTTCCCGGCGCGGCGTCGATATCTCAGATTGTCCCGGCCGTCTACGGTTCAGTTCGTGCCGGATCCCTTCCACCGATAATTCGATTCCCGGAGGACAACCATCGATCACTCCGCCCACACCGATGCCGTGCGACTCTCCGAACGACATCAGCCGAAACAACTTCCCGATTGAATTTCCAGCCATAAGACGGACAATAAACGGTCAATCAATGACAACAGCCACAACCATTGTCATGCGAACCACAGCCGCAACTCTCCTCTTCGGAGCCACAGCCCCCCTTGGAACCGCAACCACTGCATCCTCCGCACTTGTGGGCATGCAAAGCCTCTATCTCTTCTTCGCTCGCATCTCTCACTCCCAGAATCTCTCCCTTGAAATAAAGGTCTTTCCCGGCCATGGGACGATTAAAATTCACCCGCACTTCATCCTCACCGATCGATTCGATCTTTCCCCGCAAACGCCGGCCCATGCTGTCCATCATCGGCAAAACGTTACCGACAACCATTTCCGACTCTCCAACTCCGCTGAAAATATCCTTCGGCAAATCAACAACCATACTCTCATCGAATTCACCATAAGCATTGGCTGCCGGAATTTTAAAATCGAACTTGTCGCCTTCCTTTTTTTCCAATAAATTCAGCTCGAAAAATTCCAGCGTCTGTCCCTGACCGTATATAAATTCCAGGGGATTGTCCACTCCGGCCTTTTCCAACACTTCTCCGTCTTTTTCCGTTCTCAGTTCATAACTTACCGTAACAAACTTATTTTTTGTAATCATTCTGACTATTTTTATGGATTTGCCCGCAAAAATACGACAAATAATGGAAAACCAGAAAGATATCATAAAAATTCATTTTCCTCATTTTTCCGCAGTCCGGCCAACAGGAAATGAATACACTCCCGTCTGATGCCCCAATACCCATTTTTCCGATTTCTTTTTTTAAAAAAATCTCAAAGTCACCCGATTTTTACAAAAAAGTGGTACTTTCGCACCAATTTACATCAGTAGAAATGCATCATTACGATTATATTATTGCCGGAAGTGGTCTTGCTGGTTTATACACTGCTTATCTTGCAGCAAATTATGGCAAAGTAGCCCTGTTAACTAAATCAGGGATAACAGAAAGTAACTCCTATTATGCCCAAGGTGGCATTGCAGCCGTAACGGATGAAGACGATGCGCCGGCCCTTCATTTTGAAGACACCATCATCGCCGGGCGGGGATTATGCGACTATCCTGCCGTAAACATTCTGGTCAACGAAGGTCCCCGGCGCATACGGGAACTTATAGAAGACGGAATGCATTTTGACATGGTGGACGGCAGTCTGGCGCTGGGACTTGAAGGCGGACATCACCACAAACGTATCCTTCATGCGGGAGGCGACGCTACCGGAAGAATGGTCACCAGCTTCATGATCAGCAAAGTCATCAGCAATCCGCGCATCGACATTTTCGAAAACCATTCGGTCATCGGAATACTTCAGGAAGACAACGCCTGCTTCGGGGTACGCGCCTGGAACCTGGTTTCCCAAAGCGAAGAGCTTTTCCTGGCTCCTCATACGTTTCTCACTCTGGGAGGCACTTCAGCCATCTACAGGAGGACCACCAATCCACACACAACCATCGGCGACGGCCTGGCATTAGCCTACAACGCAGGGTGCGAAATCGCAGACATGGAATTCATTCAATTCCATCCTTCCGCTTTATACACCCAGTCGGAAGAAGCCTTCCTGATCAGCGAAGCCGTACGCGGAGAAGGAGCTTATCTGATCAACCAAAACGGCGAGCGCTTCATGACAGCCATTCACGAACTGGCCGAACTGGCCCCCCGGGACATTGTAGCCCAATCCATTTACCGGCAAATGCTGCAATACCATCAGGATTTTGTCTGGCTATCCCTGAAACACCTGGATCCCGGCATGGTGAAAAGCCGTTTCCCCAATATTTACGAAAAATGCCGGGAAGTGGGCATCGATATGTGCAACCGCATTCCGGTAGCCCCGGCGGCACACTATATGGTAGGCGGCGTACGCACCGACCTCAACGGCGAAAGCAATATCAAAAGGCTCTACGTCTGCGGCGAACTGGCCTCCTCGGGCATTATGGGCGCCAATCGACTGGCTTCCAATTCACTGATCGAATGCCTCGTATTCGGCAAAAGAGCCATTGATGCTTCGCGCCTCATTTCGGAAATAAAGGAAACACCTGAATTTCAACCCCTTTATCATTGCAATCACCAATACGCCTCCGGCTATATACAGTTGAAAAAAGACATTTCACAACTCATGACGGTACATGCCGGAATCATCCGTAACGCCACTCTCCTGCAGGAAGGCCTCGACCGGCTCGGGGAACTGGAAAAGACGCTTCCGGGCGAAATAAACGAATACTACTCGCTCATCAGCCACAATCTCATCACGGTCGCCAGACTGATTATCCGTTCAGCCCTTTGCCGGAAAGAAAGCCGGGGTGGACATTACCGGGAAGATTTCCCGTCCCCGGACTCCCGTTACCTGCACCATATCGTCCAGCAAAAAAATAAAGAAATACAAAAAATACCAGTCAATACCAATAAGTAAAACGCCATGACAAACGACGAATTAATAGACCGGCTCATCGATCTGGCCATTGAAGAAGACATTGCTACGGGCGATGTGACCACCAACTCCATTATTCCCGCCCAATCGCGTTCGACAGCCGAAATGAAAATGAAAGCCGGCGGAGTAATTTCAGGTCTGGAAATTGCACGACGGGTATATGAACGCTTCGATCAGGACATCCGCTGGGAACCTTTAGTCAAAGACGGCGAAACGGTCCGCAAAGGCGACGTCATCCTCCGGATTGAAGCCAGTTACCGTTGCCTGTTGCTGGGAGAACGGTTATCGCTGAATATACTGCAACGCATGTCCGGGATCGCCACCGAAACGGCCCGCTATGTCAAGGAATTGGAAGGCACCCACACCCATCTGCTGGATACCCGGAAAACGGCGCCCGGCCTGAGGGTATTGGACAAAATGGCCGTTAAGGACGGAGGAGGAACCAACCACAGGATGGGCCTCTACGACATGGCCATGATCAAGGATAATCACATCAAAGTGGCCGGCGGAATCACCCAGGCTGTTAAAGCTGTGCGTGCACAGATTCCCTCCGGCATGAAAATCGAAGTGGAAACGACCAACCTCGCCGAAGTCCGCGAAGCCATAGCCGCCCAAGCCGATATCATCATGCTCGACAACATGAGCAACGAGGCCATGACCGAAGCGGTTAAAGTCATCAACGGCCGGGCCAAAACCGAAGCTTCCGGCAACATGAGCATCCCCCGTCTGAAAGAAGTGGCCGCTACCGGCGTAGACTTCATCAGCGTAGGGGCATTGACCCATTCTGTCACAGCTCTGGATATCAGCATGAATATTAAATTCTGAAACCGGAGATCCAGTTATCTTAAATCTATAATCTCTTTTTTAATCTTTAAACTCTAATCCCTTTTTGCTATCTTTGGGACCGAAAATGAAAAAGTTATGACGAATACAGAAATACCAGACCGGATACAGCAATTGAAAAAAGAAAAAAATGCCGTTATCCTGGCACATTACTATACTCGTCCCGAAGTACAGGATATTGCAGACTATCTGGGTGACTCCCTGGGCCTCTCACAGGAAGCCGGAAAAACGGATGCAAAGATCATCGTATTTTGCGGAGTGCATTTTATGGCCGAAACTGCGGCCATCATTTCCCCGGAGAAGAAAGTGCTCATTCCGGCACAGTTTGCCGGCTGCTCACTGGCTGAAAGTATAACAGGCTACGATCTCAGGGAATGGAAAAAAGCAAATCCCGAAGGGATTGTGGTGAGTTATGTCAACACTACGGCCGAAGTGAAGGCATGGACCGACATCTGTTGTACCTCGGCCAATGCATTGAAAGTAGTGCAAAGCCTTCCGCCCGACCGGAAGATTCTTTTTGTTCCGGATAAAAACCTAGGGGCCTGGATCTCCAAAGTAACAGGCAGACCTCTTGAACTCTGGAATGGCAACTGTTGCGTACACGAACGCATTACGACCGCAATGATTATCGCTAAGAGCAAGGAATTCCCGGATGCGGACATTCTCCTCCATCCCGAAGCCAACTGCTCGCACGACGAACAGATCCTCGGAATGCCTCAGGTATACCTCTATTCTACGGCCGGCATGATCAAACATGCACTGCATTCCCCCAAACGCAGGTTTATCATCGCCACGGAAATAGAAACCATTCATAAACTGAAAAAGGATAACCCCGGGAAAGAATTTATCCCCGTTCATCCCAAAACCATCTGCGGCCAAATGAAAAAAGTCACCTTGGAAAACGTACTCGAAGCTTTGGAAAAAGAACAATTCCGGGTACAGATTCCGGAAGACATCCGGCAAAAAGCCTTATTGCCGATTAAAAGAATGCTGGAAATAAAATAATCCGCCATCAAGAGTAAATCGCTAAAACTATGAATATATCCCTGAATTGGCTGAAAGATTACCTGAATGTTGATCTAAGCGTCGAAAAAATTTGTGAAATTCTCACCAGCATCGGCCTGGAAGTCGATGGCTACGAAAAATTCGAATCCATCCGCGGCGGTCTGAAAGGACTTGTTGTCGGAGAAGTAAAAACTTGTGAGCCCCATCCCGATTCCGACCATTTGCATATCACCACGGTGGACCTGGGCGATGGCCGTCTCACCCCTATCGTGTGCGGAGCACCCAATGTAGCTGCCGGACAGAAAGTGATTGTAGCGACTATCGGCACCGTATTGTATGACGGAGATAAAGAATTCGTCATAAAAAAATCTAAAATCAGAGGCCAGGAATCCGAAGGAATGATTTGCGCAGAAGATGAAATCGGCATCGGTCATGACCATGCCGGCATCATCGTACTGCCCCCCGACACCCGGGTCGGCATGCCGGCATCGGACTATTATCACGTCACAACCGACTACACCATAGAGATAGACATCACCCCCAACCGGGCAGACGGCGCCTCTCATCTGGGTGTGGCCCGCGATCTGGCAGCCTATTTGCAACAAACCCGGGACATCCGCTACGTCCTGCCGTCGGTGGACTCTTTCCGACCGGATAGCAACGACGCAGGAATATCCATCGAAGTACAACGGCCTGAGGCCTGTCCCCGTTATGCAGGAGTATGCATCGAAGGCGTTGAAGTGAAGGAATCACCCGAATGGCTGCAAAACCGCCTGAAAGCCATAGGACTCCATCCCATCAACAATGTAGTGGATATCACCAATTTCATTCTGTTTGAGTTGGGACAGCCTTTGCATGCTTTTGACAAAGACAAGATCGAAGGCAATAAAGTCATCATCCGCAGCCTCCCGACCGGTACCCGCTTTACTACTCTCGACGGCGTAGAGCACGAACTGAACGAAAACGACCTGATGATCTGCAATACCCGTCAACCGATGTGCATTGCAGGCGTATTCGGAGGACTGGAAAGCGGTATCACCGCGAACACCACCAACGTGTTCCTCGAAAGCGCCTGTTTCGATCCCGTGTTCGTGCGTAAAACGGCCCGCCGTCACGGACTCAATACAGATGCTTCCTTCCGCTTCGAAAGAGGAACCGACCCCAATATCGTAATCTATGCCCTGAAAAGAGCTACACTGCTGATTAAAGAATTGGGAGGAGGTAAGATCACCTCTGAAATCATCGATGTCTACCCGCATCCCGTCGCCGATTTTGAAGTCGGAGTGAAATTCGCCAATATCGACCGGCTGATCGGTAAATCCATCGGACACGAAACGATAAAAAAAATATTGAAGTCGCTGGAAATAAAAATCATCAGAGAAGATGACGAAAGCTTATTGCTGCATGTTCCGCCCTACCGGGTAGACGTACGCCGCGAAGCCGACATCATCGAGGATATCCTGAGAATTTACGGCTTCAACAACATTGAAATTCCCGCAAAAGTCAACTCCACCCTCAGTTACACTGAAAAACCGGATGATTTCCGGTTAAAAAATAAGATTGCGGACTTGTTGTCGGACAACGGCTTCAACGAAATCATGAACAATTCCCTGACCAAGGCTTCTTATTTCGAAAACGGAAATACCTATAAGCCGGAAAATACCGTGATGCTGTTCAACCCGCTCAGTGCCGATCTCAACGCTATGCGGCAAAGCCTGTTGTTCGGCGGACTGGAAACCATCGCTTACAACGTAAACCGGAAAAACAGCAGCCTGCGCCTTTATGAATTCGGTAAGGCTTACACCTTCCATCCTCAGGAGGGCGGAAATCACCTCAAACAATACAAGGAAGAGGACAGACTGGCCTTATGGATCACCGGTGGCAAATCGCAGGTTTCCTGGAACAGTCCGGAAATGGAATCGGATTTTTTCAACCTGAAGGGATATGCGGAACTGATACTTACCCGTCTGGGCATTCAGTCAGACAGCTTAAACGTAGAAGAGACCGCCGAAGACATCTACCGCGAAGGCATGACTTATGCCCTAAACGGCAAACACATCGTCACGCTGGGCATTCTAAGCCATCATGTATTGAAAATGACAGATATTGGTCAGGATGTTTACTATGCCGAATTTTCCTGGGAAAATTTGTTGAAAGCAGTCAAAAACCACACCATCACTTTCACACCCCTGCCTAAATTCCCGGCAGTGAAACGCGACCTCGCCCTTCTTCTCGATAAGAAAATCACCTTCAAAGAAGTCCGGGACATCGCCATGCGAACAGAAAAGCACCTGCTCAAATCGGTAGCCCTCTTCGATGTTTACGAAGGCGAAAAGTTGGGGGCGGATAAGAAATCCTATGCCATCAGCTTTACGCTTCAGGATGAAGAAAAAACCCTGACCGACAAGCAGATCGACAAAATCATGAATAAGCTCATGGGCACCTATAAACATCTGTTAGGAGCCGAAATACGCTAGGTTCTTGTTTTGTTACAACGGCATTTAATGAGGTTATCCCACCAGAGACGGATAACCTCATTTCATATCCTGTCAATGCAAAGAATATTTACTATCTTAGGCACATCAAACAGTAAACAACATTTTTAATCTATTAACACCTATTTCTACATGAAACATTTATTGCTCTGTACCCTGATTTTCCTGTCTTACCTTACGGCTATTGCCGGACAAGATCAGGTGTTAAGACAAAAAGCCGCCCGGGCGAAAAAATACCACTCCTACCCGGAGGTTGTCCTGACCGACAGTACGGCTGTCACAGTAACTTCCACCGGATCCGGTAGCTTCACCATTTACAAAGCCATACTGGTGCAAACCACCCCGGGCGCATTGGCCAACCGGGTCATCCGTTACGATTACGATCCCCTGACCGCCTTTGCCAGCTTCAAATCGGCCACCGTTTACAAGGCAAACGGCGAAATCCGCAACCTGGATGTCTCCACCGCTTGCGATTATACAGCTCCGGCACGTTCCATCTATTGGGGAGCACGTCAGATCATGCTCGAAGCAGGGCGGCTCGAACCCGGCGACATCATTGAATACGAAATCAGTAAAAAAGGATTTACCTATGCCCTGCTGACCGGACAGCAGGAAGAAGAACGCTTTGTCCCTCCCATGCGCGGGCAATTTTACGACATTGTTCCCTTCTGGTGCAATCAACCCACCCTCCGCAAAGTCTATCAGGTTTCCATACCCATGGAAAAAGAGATGCAATTTCAGTTCTATCAGGGCGAATGCACATCCTCGGTACGTTTTTGTGACAACCGTAAACTCTACACCTTTTCCGTCGACGACATCGTTCCTTTCCCCAAGGAACCCAATATGGCAGACCTGTACGATGTGGCTCCGAAACTCATGATGTCGACCACCCCCCGCTGGGAGGAAAAGTCCCTCTGGTTCCACAAAACCAACGAAGACTACGGCAGTTTTGAAGCCTATGCTCCCGCACAGAAAAAAGTGGATGAGCTGATCCGCGGCAAAAAAACGGAGATGGAAAAAATCGCCGTACTCACCCATTGGGTGGCCGACAACATCCGCTACGCTGGCATCACCATGGGCAAAGGCGAAGGCTTCACGCTTCACAACACCCGAATGAACTACACCGACCGTTGCGGAGTATGCAAGGATATTGCCGGCACGCTGATCTCTTTTCTGAGGATGGCCGGATTTGAAGCCTATCCCGCCATGACCATGGCCGGCAGCCGCGTGGAATCCATACCCGCCGATCATTTCAATCATTGCGTGGCCGTCGTCAAACTCAGCAACGGCACCTACATGCCTCTCGATCCCACCTGGGTACCGTTCTGCCGCGAACTATGGAGCAGTGCCGAACAACAACAAAATTACCTGCCCGGCATACCCGAAGGTTCCGACCTGCGTGTCACCCCCGTATCAGCACCCGAAAATCATTATGTCCGCATCCGTGCCCTCAACAAACTCGGCAAAAACGGAACGCTCACCGGCCAATTCACCATCACTGCCGAGGGACAATCCGACCGCTCCGTCCGGAGCATATTCACCGGCGGATGGCAGTCCGAATGGAAAAACTCCATGGAGTCCCAGCTGCTCGCCGTATCCCCCAAAGCCAGACTTATCAGCGTCGATTGGGGCAAAAATCCGAAAGACTACCAAGCCGCACCTATAAAAATCACGTTCCGTTACGAAATCCCGGATTATGCAGTTCCGGGCAAAAACGTAATGCTAGTGAAACCCCTCACCATGAACAATCTCTACAACCAGGTCAGAAGCTACCTTTACCTTCAGGACCTCGACGAAAGGAAATACACCTTCAAGGATGCCTGTTCGCGGCTGATTGAACTCGACGAGACCTTAGTGCTGCCCAAAGGCTATACCCTCTCCGGCAAACACGAGAAACACGAAGAGAGTCCCGCCGCCGCTTTCGAAGGATATATCCGCCAGCAGGGCAACCGGATCAATATTCATCAAAAATTGGCTCTCCGTAAAAGAGTCTACGAAGCTTCCGACTGGCCGGACGTAAAAGCGGCTATAAATGCCCATAAGACATTCGGAAATTATCTCATCATTAACCAATAATCCGCAAAATCATGACTTTATCCAAGATTACCATATTGTCTCTATTTATACTGCTGGCGTTCCCCGGGTTCTCCGCCCCCTCCGAAGCAGAATTTGTCAAACTCAGCGAAACATGGAATCTGTTGCCCGACGGCAGTCAGGAATACCGTTGCTACAAGGAACTGACTCTTTTTACCCACACCGCCATGAACAACACTTATGGCGAAACATTCATCGTTTACAATCCTCTGTTCCAGGAATTGAAAATACATAACTCCTATACCCGCCAGAAAGACGGTACACTGGTACACACACCCGAAAATGCCTTTGTCGAAGTACTGCCCCGGAATGCCGAAAAAGCGCCCGCTTACAACCACCTCAAAGAAATGGTAATCGTACATACGGGACTGGAATTGGGAGCCACCATCGTTCTCGACTATTCCATTTTTTCCAAACCCGGCTATCTGCCGGCCATAGACGTTTGCCGCCAACTCAGCCAATCCTCTCCGGTCAGGGAATACCAGCTTGCTTTCAACCTGCCTGCCGGGATCGCCGCCCATTACAGCACACTGGGAGTGAATCAAGAACCCGGTCAGATTACTTCGGCGGATATCCGTCATTACAAATGGACTTTCCGCAATCTGCAAGCCGCTTCCAGGGCTCCTGAAGTCCACCTGAAAAACGGGGATGTTCCCGCACTCCTGTTTCATACCTTCCCCAGTCCCCAAGAAATGGCCCGGACTCTCGGCAACCAACTGAACTCTCCTTCGGCTGTAGCACAACTGGCCGCCCAACTGACAAAAAACGCTTCCGGCGAGACGGAGAAACTGCAGGCTATACACCAGTATATCCTTACTCAGGTGGACCATTGTCCCTTGTCCCTGTCTGAAACCGGCTTTCGCCTGCGGCCTGCCGATCAGGTGATCCGAACGGCCTACGGCACCGACATCGAAAAAATCAATCTGCTGAACGCTCTTCTGAATGCCGCAGGCATTCCCGCCACCCCTGCAGCAGCCTATGATATCGTTGCAGACCCTGCCCACTCCGGGTTGCAAACCATCGGGGAATTACTCGTTATCGCTGAAGCAGCAGGGAAAACCTACCGGCTAAATACCCGTTCCCTCCAGCCTGCCGCCACCGGCTGCCATTTTATCGTCAACCTGACCAATGGAGACGTCATCTCCTGCAAGCAGGAACCTGCACATCTTCGCTACAACGCAGGCATCCAATGGAAAGAAGGGAAAAACGAAGCAAACGTGCAAGCCACTTTCACTGACAATTACCTTTCCTATGCACCAGACTTCGCCCAGGAACTCTTAACTGTCCAAAAAGACCGGACAGTGACCGGAGAAAACGGGACCACCACCGTCAGCGGCAAAACAACGGCTCCGGTATCCTCACTGCAGGACTACCTGCTTCTCACCTTGCCGCAAACCAACAAGGGCATTCTGCAGAAACAAGGCTACCACCGGTTCAACAGCAAACGCGCAGTCAACCTCTTACTCCCCAACGTCCTGACCGAAGAGTACACCTATACGATACAACTGCCAGACCACCTGACCTTATGTACTCCGGAAAAAGAGATCACCCTGAACAATGCAGCAGGTTCACTCCGCATTTCACTGCACCAGGAGGGGTCAGAGGTACA
>CAZMAE010000016.1:0-4052 GCA_964564205.1 uncultured Odoribacter sp.
GCGCGGTTGATATAATATGGGATATGGGAAAAATTGTGAACGGCTTTTTTGATTGGTTGGCAATTTCGATAGGAATAACGGCCTTAATATTGTTATTTGCCTGCCCCGAATCAAAGTGTTTGGAGGGTCTGATACGGGCAGGCGCTCTGCTTTGTGCTGTCTATATAATCCGAGCACTGTGTCTGTTGATTTGCAGGCCGCAATTCGATTGGCATCTATTCCACGGCAGTTTCTTGCGCAAAGTTATATGTCTTGTGCTTTTGATCCCTTGTCTGTTGACCGATGTGATTAAATGCAGGATTCTGTTGCACGATGCCGCTATAACATGTCCCGAAGAATTGGTTTTTGAGGAGGATCTCTATAAATCCGATAAAAAGGATTTAAGTAATAAACAAACCGATCCGCCTCTGTTGTGGAGTGTATATTATCACTTTATCGACCCGGGCAACCAACACATGACCACCTCTCAACCCGGCCGCGGGTGGTCTGCATTCATTGCCATACTTGGTGTCATTTTACTGAACGGATTGTTTGTCTCGTCAATTATCGGTTGGGTAGATTCGCGAAAAGAGAAATGGCTAAAAGGGGAAGTACGCTATAAATGGTTCTTGAAAATCCAACCACACTATACCATTATCGGTGGTAACGATATGGTTGAGAGTGTCGTTAGACAATTATTAGAAAAGATAGCGTCCAAAAAATCATTTTTTAGGCCATACATCCTCATTCAAACATCCCGTGATATAGAAAGTTTCAGGAGAGAACTGTTCTCTACTTTAACGGAAAAGCAACAGCAAAGAGTCATCATCTATTACGGCAACAGAGATTCGGAAAAAGATATTAAAGAGTTGAATTTGTGTAACACCGAGGAGATGTATATCCTTGGAGAGGAGACACGAACGGATGATATAGAGTCGTACCACGACACGATGAATATGGAGTGTTTGAGATTGATCGGCGCATATTTGGAGCAGGTCAAGTCGCCGTTAAGCCTCAAACGCAATAAGCTGATATGTCGTGTGATGTTTGAGTATCAAACGACTTTTTCGGTATTTCAATTTTATGATATAGACAAAAAAGTAGGGTCGGTTATTGATTTCAGACCATTCAACTATTATGAAGCGTGGGCCCAGAAGTTATTTATCAATAAAGAGATAGAGCCTGAAAGGTTAAAAGCGATTTCGCTCGGCGGGGGGTATCTTCCATTGGAAGGATGCAAAGGAATAAAAAAAGAAGACACTCATTATGTGCATCTGTTTATTGTCGGAATGTCGCGAATGGGCGTTGCTGTGGCGATTGAAGCGGCGCATTTGGCCCATTATCCCAATTATACCGACCAAAATAAGATACGCACAAAAATCACCTTTATAGATAAGCGCGCAGCAGAGGAAAAAGACTTCTTTACAGGTCGATTCAAGGAACTGTTTGACCTTTCGCATTATCGTTACGGGCGTGTTGACAACAAGAGTGATAAGAGTGATAAGAGTGACGAGAGTGACAAAAGTGACAAGAGTGACAAGAGTGAATTGATATGGCGGGAACCTCACGTTCCGTCCGGTTTAGAGTATTTGGGCGGTGATTTTATCGACATCGAATGGGAGTTTATAAATGGGGGTATAGAACAGGCGGCTGTTCAAGATTATATTCTTGAAGCAGCAAAAAATAATGCGATAATTACCGTAGCGATATGTTTGCCGGAGTCAAATCGCGCGCACGCCTCGGCCTTGTATCTGCATAAAAAAATATACGAGTCGGAAGCCGTGCTGCAAGTATTGGTATATAATCGTTATGGAAACTCTATTGTAGACGCATTCCATTCGGAGGAGGCAAAATATCCGTATTTGAACAAATTAAAGCCTTTTGGCGCTCCCGATGATTGCTTCGATGCCGAATGGTTGGAGCAGAGCGAGAAAATAGGTAAGGCCGTAGGCGATAAATATATGGAGATTAACAGCTCGTATATAAACCCCGCGAAACTCAAAGCGGGTCAGGTAGATACCGAGGTTAAATACAAGGGAAAGTCACAAGTGGCAAAGTTTTGGTCGAGCATTTATAACGGTAATATGACGTGGACCAAGTTGCGCAGTGTCGGATACAAAGGCGGTATACTGTCCCCCGAACAAATAAGGTTGTTGTCGGATGTGGAACACAACAGATGGAATATTGAACAGTTGTTGATGAATTTCCGTCCTCTTACTCGGGAAGAACAAATGGATGTAATCGAGCATAGGAAAGATAAAGAGGTCTTAAAAGGAGAAATGGCGCACTTGAATATCTGTTCCAACAAGCGTTTGATTGAATTGAGTAATGTAGATGTGGTGGCCAGAGCATACGATGAAGGGTTGACCTCGTTACTTCCGGATATATACGCTCAATTGAAAAACAACTGAATTATTGCGGTGAGGGCAGCAAATGGTTTGGGAATGGAACAGTGGATGGAATGATTCGAAAAAATATTTTGTAACAATAAACTCAAACAGTATGAAAACTTATACTCCGAAACCGATAGATTTGTCGGATGTCGTATTGACCGAAGATTTGAATGAACTGCGTGAAGCGATTGCCGAAAATGCGCATGAGATCTGGGCGGAGAACCGCCAGGCAGGGGGCTGGTCGTATGGCCCGCAACGCGATGACAAGCTGAAACAAACACCGGATATGGTTCCCTACGCGCAGCTTCCCGAAAGCGAAAAAGAGTATGACCGGAAGATGGCGATGAAGACCATCAAGCTCTTGAAGAAACTCGGTTATGACCTGATCAAGCGCGAGGAGACGGAGTTGTACAAGGTGCTTAAACAGCGCATCCAGGATTCGGAAGAGGAGTTCCGTTGCCCTTGGTGCAAAAGCGTAATCTACAAACATCAGGTATACTGCGACAGGTGCGGCCACAAATTGGATATAGATTGGAGTTTGCACAAATGATGAATACGGGATGTTATGAAATATGATGTATTTATAAGTTATAGACGGAGCGGTGGTTATGATACGGCAAAACATCTTAACGACCTTCTTGTCCGTGATGGTTACAGCGTCAGTTTTGATATTGATACATTAAGAAACGGAGATTTCGATACTCAACTTCTATCTCGTATTGAAGGATGTAAGGACTTTATATTGATTGTTGATAAACATGCCTTTGATAGGACTTTGGACAAAAATTTCGATCCGAAGAAAGATTGGATGCATTGCGAACTGGCACATGCGCTAAAGCACAACAAGAATGTCATTCCGGTCTTTTTGGCCGGTGTTACAGGGTTTCCCGATGGACTTCCGGAGGACATCGCAAATGTGACGAAAAAAAATGGTCCTGAATATAACCACTATTATTTTGATGCCTTCTATGAAAGGCTCAAAAAGAATTTTATGTCCTCAAAGAGCAATCTCGTCATTGTAAAAAGAACAGCCGATCGGTACAGTGTCGGCTCTGTATTTTCGGAAAATGGCAAACAGGGCGTGGTTGTAGAGGTGGATGCCTCCGGCTTGCACGGCAAAATCATCAGTTTGGAGCAAGGCGTCCGGCAGTGGACGGTGGATAAGTCGGAGGCAAGGAGATATATAGGTTTGTCCGATCTGTACGACGGGTTCAACAATATGTCGGAGATAAAAAAGATCACAAATTGGGAATACAAATATCCTGCTTTCAGCTGGTGTTCGCAATTTGGGCCCGATTGGTATTTGCCGGCAGAAAACGAACTGAAAATGTTGTTGCGCAACAAAGAGGTATACAATAAAGTAAACAGTTGCCTGAAAGAGGTTAACGCTCCTCCGTTGTTCATTAATCCCTGGTTTTGGCAAATCTCGAAGCACTATTGTTCGTCCAACGAAGATATTCACGGCAAGATTGCAGCGGCAATAGCCGGAATACCTATTAAATTCGTCCCCGATGTTGCCTGGAGAGGCTCCAAAACCGAAAAATATGCAGTCCGTGCATTTGCAAAATTTTAACCGTTTACAGCAAAAAATACTAACCCCCAATACTAAATAAAATGGAACATTACATAATTATACTAACCGCACTACTGCCCGTAGCCATCCTTGTGTACTACATATAT
>CAZMAE010000017.1:0-47411 GCA_964564205.1 uncultured Odoribacter sp.
TCCCGTCCTTCTCGTCTTCCTTCTTCCCGTCCTTTCCTCATTCCTTCTTCCCGACCCTTCTCCATTCCTTTTTTCATTCCTTCTTTCATTCCTTCCTTATGGCCTTCCTCACGACCTTTTTCCATCCCCTCCTCCTTGGCATAGGCGATCGTCACCAGGTGATCCCGGTAGACCTTGATGCTTTCGTCGTACTTCTCGCGTTCCTCTTTCGTCAGGGAAGCGATGTCCACGATCTTTTCCAGTTTCTCGAAAACGGCCTTCCGGGCCTTAAACGGTAATCGGTTCAGTGTCTCCATATTCTTCAATACATAAATCCAGCGTTCGAAATCAGTCTCACATTCGTCTTCCCCCTTGGTAAAAGCAGGCAGTTCGATAAAGATAAAGCGTAGTTTATCCGAAAACAGTTCGTGCGTATCTCGGTCCGCCAACACGATGTCCGTACGCAGCTTTCCGGGGGAATCCCCCAACCGGAAGTTCATAAAAAACACGCCGTACACCGCTTTCAGTCCGAATTGCCACGCCGTTCCCCGTTCGCCCTGACGCGCAATGGCATGCGAAAGGTAGAACAGGGCACGTTCACGGAAATTCACCTGCGGGCGGTTCTGCATCTCCACGATGATGTGGTCGCCGTTGTCCATCGTGCAATAGATATCGTAGATCACTCCGCGGTCACCGCGGAATTCGGGCTGCAACTCCTTGTCCAGGAAGGTGATGTCACGGATGTGACGCTCGCCCGCCAGCAAATCGTTCAGAAAATCGATCAAAAGGTCCTTCGTCACTTCCTGTCCGAAAATGAGCTTGAAACCGACATCGGTAAACGGATTGATAAAACGGCCCATGACTTTTACACTTAGGGTGAATGATTTACAAATATAGAATAATTCTGCCGCATAACCAATAGCTATTCAAGGGATTTAGCGGAATTTAATATCATACGCGCTTTCGTAGCTGTACGCAGCTTAATCACTTCATTTTTTCCAGCATCTCTTCGTACGCCTGGCAGTAGTATTCCATGATGGGCATCGTTTTATCCCCGATGGTCATTGTGCGGCCGGAAGTATCCTTTTTGCCTTTCAGGGCCTTCACGCGCTGTTTCAGAATGGCGGCAAACTTTTTGCGCTCCCCGGAACCGGTCCATCCCTGTTTTTCCCGGCCGTAAAACAACGAAATGCAGGCATAATATACCTGATCCTCCGTCATGCGGCTGAAATGGCTGTAAGTGACCAGCGGTTCCAACAGCGATGTCCAATCTTTCCTGCCGATGGCACCTTCCACCAGATATGCGGCGCGGATACCTTCCGCTTCCGGCACACGGCATTCCTTCATCAGAGCATAATAGGCTTCCAGTCCGGCAGCATCACATCCGGTGATTTTCTTGCCCTTCCGCTTCAGGAATTTCCTGCCGCCGGCTTCCCACACCTTCTCTAAATGCAAACCGGCCTGCTTGCCGTAGCGTTTCACCAACTCTGCCTTGCGGGCATACACGGGACGGAATACGGCATAATCCGGGGTAACATAGGAACAAAATATCCGGTACACATTCGTATCCGCAAACACGGCATCCGTCTTGTCTTTCAGAAAATCGTCCGCCACACTCCGCAATGTCCCTGCCATGGCGGCATCGTCGAGCGATGCCAGGTAGGTGCGGATAAATTCGACGGAACGTTCGCCCGCCGCATAGCGCTTGTGCATATCCGCTAGGCCGCCTCCCTTTACGCCGTTCTCTGCAAAGGCAATCAGTTCCTTCACACTCAGATAACCGGCATGCCGGCACAGCAGCTCCCCCTGCGCATTCAGAATAAGCAGCGTAGGATAGGCGTTCACGTCGTATTTTTTCCTCAATTCAACCCCTTCACCTTTTTCCATGTCCACTTTCAGCGAAACGAAACGGGGATTGAAATATTCCCCGGCTTCCGGCTGCGGAAAAATCTGAGTGGACAATAATTTGCAGGGGCCGCACCAGGAGGTGTAGCAGTCCATAAACACCAATTTGTTTTCAGCTCCGGCGGCTTCCAGCGCCCGGGCAAAACCGCCCTCGCGGAAGTCGATTTGGGCCGCAGCCGACAGGGCGGCAGTCATGGTCCATACGATAATAATCCATTTTTTCATGCTATCTTCATTTATACGTTTATATTCATCGTCCCTGCCGGGGCGGGCAACTGTCCGGAAGAAGATGAGCAACTTTCCGAAAGAAGATGACCAACTTTCCAAGAAAAGATGGCCAACCTTCCGGGAAAAGACGGCCAACTTTCCGGGGAAAGATGGGCAACCTTCCGGAAAAAGATGACCAACTTTCCAAGAAAAGACGGGCAACTTTCCAAGAAAAGATGAGCAACTTTCCGGGGAAAGACGGCCAACCTTCCAAGAAAGGATGAGCAACTTTCCAAGAAAGGATGGGCAACTTTCCAAGAAAAGACGGGCAACCCACCCTTGGAAGATGGGCAGCCCGTCCGGTAAGGATGGGCAACCCACCCCGTAAGGATGGGCAACCCATTAGCCGTCAATCGCCGTAGGGATACAGAGGGCCATAATAATAAAAGAGCATCCAGGCATCAGAAGTCAGTGTCGTTGAAAGATAGCGGACACCTTTCACCGTTCCTGTCCCCTCGATGATTTCTTTCGCCTTTCCCGTAGGAATACCTCCCACCAACTCATCATAGAGATACAACTTGTAGCCTTCGCCTGTACGGGTCGCCACGATTAGATAATCGAAACTGCCCTCCTGCGGTCCCCCGAAGAAATCATAAAGATTCAGGTAGTTGTTGGAAATATAAGTAATCTCGCCTTCTAAACCTTGCAAAGAAAAAGGAGTCTCCGTTTCCATATCCAGATTGCAGAGATACAACTTATTATTATCCACGACATAGAGTATCGAAGCACTCAGCCCGTTGCCGGCCACTACGGTTCCCTTCGCGAGGTGCTTGTCAGCCGGGACGGTATGTACATCTATCTTCAACTCATATTGAAAGAATCCCGCCTCTTCTGCTTTGATATGAAAAAACAAACGCTTGCCGCTATTGCGTTCCTCACACAAGAACCACGCAACATCCCCGGTAACAGAATAATTCAGTCCCGAAGCCAAACATTCCAAGCCGTCCGCCTGGATTCCCGCCGGCAACTCATAACGTCTCTCCCCGGTCCAGGGATCTTCTTCTGCCAAATCTCCCGCACTCATTTCACAGATCGAATGCGTTTCCTCGTTCCAAAAAACAGTTGCAGCCAGCCCGCCCTGCAAGGACTGGATAAATTTGCTTCCTCCTTCTATTTCGGGTACGCCTAACTTTCCGCTGTTTACTCCTGTGCTCGAACGATAAAAACCTTTATTGGAAAGGAATATGATGCCGTTCATATCCATCATCGCCGCACAAAACGCCTCCTCCGACGGTATAGGCTCAAACATCAGGTTCTCGCGGCTGAAAGTCTGGTACATGTCTTCCGTCCGGAATGCACGGTAATCCTGTTCCGTAAATACATGGACCATATTATCCGCCTTCATCTCCAGGTCTTCTTCATCGATATACCCATTATCATAAACGACAGATAATCCCAACGGTTTACCGGAGAGGGGAGCTCCCAGCAATGTCTCCATCAGATTGCTGACCAGACCGTCGTCCGTCAGCAAGTCCAGTTCGGTGTTTCCGTCGGCGGTTTCCTTCAGCACATAGAATCCCTGTGAGAAAGGTGTCGATACGGTCAACTGGAAAGTAGCCGTCTGCACGTAATCATTGGGCGCCGTAGCTTCGAACACCACCGTATAGACCCCCGAAGGCAAATTCACTTCATAGGCCAATTCCTTCTCTCCGTTCTCATCGATGCGGTTCTCCCGGTAATTCTTCTTATCCTCGAACGAACCGCCGTAGATATACCACGCATATTTCATTTCCGATTCCGGATATCCGGCTGTCACATCGGGCAATACCCGCAATACATTCTGATTATAAGAGATGATGGCGGTATCGCGCAATCCGCCGATCTCTATCGAACCCACTTCCTGCGTGCCGAGCGAGGATTCGTCGTCGAAACAAGACGCCAGCCCGAACACGAACAATAACAATAGTATAGATAATCTGTTTTTCATAATCGTTCCCGTTTTAATTATTATTCCATGTCAGCTCGAATTTCACCGGCGTTCCGTCTTTCTCCTTGTAAATATCTTCTCCGGCCTCCTGACGCAAAGCATTCTCCTCTGCCAGTCTTTTCGGGAACCAACTGATCAGATAGCTCAGATAAGCATTATCGCCGGTCAAAACCTCCTCGATATATTCCGCGTCCCACGGCTTTTCCGTCCACTCGATCATCAGACGATGTTTCATCTCCCCGTAAGGCCCGACCAGCGCTTTCAAATTGTAATATCCTCCCCAGGCCAAACGGGTGTACCAGTTTTCCGGCTGGGCCAACCGGTCGGTGATCTCCATCGTCCGGCTATCCAGTCCTTCGTATCCCGGCAAGAAGTATCCGTTGTCCTTGAATCCGAATTTCAGCACTACCGTTGTATCCTGCAAAGCGTCATCCTTACGCAGTACGATTACCGGAATTCTCGTCCGGTTTTGTCTGGCAGCCACCCGGTAAAGGGCCGCCACCTCCGGATCGTCGAAAGCCACATAATGTTTACCCGGTTCGGCATTCTTCACGCCCTCCACGGCAATCTGCCGCAAACCTACGGGACGGGGTTCGTCCGACAGGAATCCCATCGTCTCCACCTCGAACCACACGGTGTCACGCTCCGCATCGACAGCACTCGCCAAAACAAAAGAGAATGAATAGAAACGCATTTCGTCCGTCACGTCGCCCGCATCCACCAACGAGCTGTCTCTGTCGTAATACAGAAAATTCAGCCGGCAGTCAGGCGTATCGTATTTTTCCATCCCGTTATCGTCGTTGCAGGCCGTCACAGCCCCCAGCAGGCACAGCCCCGCGCAAAAACCATATAATTTTTTCATCTTCATCTGCTATTAAAGGTTAGGATTAAATTCCGTCTCGGGCAACGGAAGCACATATGTGTCATCGCTCACCGTTCCGGCATACCATTTTATGGAAGCTTCCCCCCGGCGTTTGTAGGTATAGAACATCTGCCCTTCGGCATAGAACTCGCGGCGGTATTCATTCAGCAGGAACGTCCGCACATCATCCCCGGAAGCGAAATCCGATACCAGCGAAGGTGCAACAGCGCGATCCTCCATGTAGGTCCTGAAAAGCGTATTGGCCTCACTCAGATTGGCCGTCTCCATGGCGATCAGGTAAACTTCGGACATCCGTAACATCGGTATCACCTGACGGTACAACCTATCGGACGACGCATTGCCGAGAACGGCACTTGTTTCGCTGTCGGCATTCCACCAATATTTCAGCACAGACCGGTAGGGATCGTGCTCCGGTGTCTCGCAAGTCCCCCAGCCGCTCCGGTAACGGTTGTGCGAAGCCAGGTAGGTTGCCGGCATGTCGGCATACAAGTCGTTGTACCTCTCGAGAGAGATGGCCAGCCGACTCCTGCTCACCTGCCCTCTCGAACCTCCGATCAACAATTTTGTAGCCTTATCCAGCAAATTGTATTTACTCATATAAAACAAGCATTCGTGCGGATAGGCCATATATCCGGCAGCCATGTCCGCAACTCCGCTCATCTTCATCACCGCGCTGCCATCGGCGCCCTTGCCGTCGATCACCGCCTTTGCCGCCGCATAGGCGCCCTGCTTGTCGCCGATGTAAAGCAACATCCGCGCTTCCAGCGCTTTTACGGCCCAATAGTTCAGTCTCGACTGCCTGAAATTCTGATGATTATCCGCAACGCCCGCATTACCGCTGTTCAGTTCCTCAAACGTATACTCAAACACCGGATCGTTGTCCTTGAGCAACTCCAACGCCTTCGCCACATCCTTTTTGAGCAATTCCACGTAATCGCTGAAACTGTAGTAAACCGGCATCTCATAAATAGACGTGGTAAAAGAATACGGCAATTCAACCTGTTTCCGCGCATTCTGCGGCATCTGACCGAACAGGCGCAATACGTCCAACTGGCAATAAGCGCGGATGGCGTATGCTTCGCCCTCCACCATCTTGCGCATGGATTCATCGGTAAACACGTCGCCCTTTTCGTCGATATATTTGATCACCATGTTCGCCTGGGCGATCACGTTAAACAATCCGTCGTATATCCGGGCGATCGCCTCACGGGCATGATCTTTCGAATAATCATGTCCCGACAACTCCAACTCTTCATAACGGGACGTATTATCCTTCACTTCCCACAAATTCGCCAGGGCCTCTATGTTCGACATCGTCAACCGCTGCCCGTACAGGTCGTCGCCTGCCATGGTTACGTAGCATCCCGTCAAGGCATCGAAAAAGCCGCCGACGGAAGAAAACTGATCGTAGTCCTTCTGCTCCGTGTCGGGACGGACATCCAGCCAGTCATTGCAAGACGCCGTGCAAAAGGCCACTGCCAAAATCAATGTGATATATTTCATAACTCGCTCTTTATATCGTTAGAATAAAATCTTTATACTTCCCTGAATATTGCGGGCAAACAGATATGCCGTACCACGCTCCAGACGGGTTGAGGACCAATGGAACAGATCGGACATGTTCACGCCAAACGTCACGGACTGCAGGCGCAACTGACGACGCACGAAGTCGTTGTCCCAACGGTATTGCAGACTTGCGGACTGCAATTCCAGCACATTGTCCTTCATCACGAAGCGCGAAGTTGCCCGCGTTTCATCATCGCTGACGCCCTTATAAAAAGCCACATCACCCGGTTTTTGCCAACGGGCGGTGTAAACGCGCCGGTCGACATTGGAATTCCGGATTTCATCTTTAGTCACTTCCACACGATCGACGAGTGTCTGGTTGTAGGTCTTTCCGCCCCAATAATAACCGAAGGATACGTTGAACGTCAAACCTTTCCACATCACCATGGTATTCAGATTGCCGCGGTAAAGCGGATCGGCAGACCCCATGTACACTTTATTGCCTGCCAGCCATTTATCGGTGACATTGCCGTTACGGTCCAGGAAAATTTCCCGTCCGGTACTGGGATCGATGCCCAATGAACGCACGGCATAAAGAGCGTTCTGCGGCCGGCCCTCGTAAAAGAGATTGGCCACATCGGGGATTTGCTCCGGATCGTCCGTCCTCAGGGCGGCTTCCGTCTGTGCCTTTACGGCTTCGGACAGTTTGGAAATCCAGTTTTTGTTATACGTCAACTGTCCGCTGACCAGCCAGTTGAATGCTCTCTCGGCATCGCGGATCATATAGACCGTGGCAGAGGCTTCCCAACCGCGGTTTTTCACCTCACCGATATTGGCCAGGTAAGATGGGAATCCCATGGAATGGGGCAGATCCATCGACGACAACAGGTTATTGGTTACTTTAGAGTAGAAGTTGAATTCTCCCTTCACCCGTCCCTGGAACAAACCGAACTCCGTACCCACGTTGAATTCGTCGGTGGTTTGCCATGTCAGTTTGGGGTTCCCCCATTCCCGGAGCGTAGCAGCCATCCAATTCATGTACTTGTTCGCCGACTCGTAGGCATATATGGTGGAAGCCCCCGAACCGGAACCTTGCTGCGAACCGGTCTGCCCGTAAGAAGCTTTCAGACGCAGGGTGTTCAGCACCCCGTTTCCTTTGAGAAAGTGCTCGCTGTGGAGGTTCCATCCTAAGCCGACACTCCAAAAGGGAGCGTACTTTTTGTCGCTGCCGAAGGTGGAACTGCCGTCCACACGTGCCGATGCGTCCACATAGTAGCGGTTGTCATACGTATAATTGACGTTGCCCGTGAAACCGAGACGCCGGGTTTTGGCTTTCGTGCCGCCGGGAATACCGTCCTTTTCATAACCGCCGGCATTGCCGATGAAGTTCATATCCTCGTTGGCAAACCCCTCGAACGTAAAATTGTAAGCGGTGGATTTCGTATCGGACACCGAGTAATCCAAACCGACATACAACGAATGTTTGTCTTTAAACAACTTACTGTAAGACAAAGTGATATTCCCGCTGGTCGTTACGGTATTTCCCGTACCATAATCGTATTTTCCTTTCCGGAAGAAACCTTCGTCCGTGCCATAAATATCGTAATTGTCACCGGTGGTGAAATAGGAATGCCCGGCAGGCAGGAAATAATCGGACCGGCTGTTATTGGTGCTCAACCCCAGTTGTCCCCGCAGGGTCAGACCGTCGATGATTTTCCATTCGATGGCGAAATTGTCGGTCAGTTCCTCGTAACCGTTCTTATCCTTTGTGTTCAACGAAGCGTCGTACAAAGGGTTAGGACCGGCGGAGCCCATCTCGGATCCAAAAAAAGACTCTATATATGTGCGTAAATTCCCTTTCTCGTCATAAGGAGAATTGTAAGGCTGCTGACCGACGTAATCGCTGAAATTACCGTAATTACTTTCGCGGCCACGCATCACGCCGTAAGAGGTGTAATTCTTGAAAGTCAGATTTTTCACCGTATACATCAAGGTCACCGAACCGTTAAAGGTACGACGGGACGAATTCTTCATCGCACCCTGGGTGATCTTGTAATTGGTGGTAGCGCTCCAACGGAATTGTTCGCTACCGCCTTCCAGACGCAAATTATAATGCGAACCGACACCCGTACGAATCGGTTTATGGATCCAGTCGGTAGAGGCCCCGGACAACACACGGTGCAAGCGGTCGTTATAAACCTTTTGCAGGCTGACATCATTGGCGGCGCTGTTTCCCCGGTACAAACCGAGCGAGTTTTCCAATTCCAGCTTCTCTTTCGCATCCAACAAATCGTAGGACGAGAGGTCCGGCACCTGCATGTCGATGCCCACCTCGGCATTCACCCGCAGTTTGCCGGCTTCGGGCTGCTTGGTCACGATGACGATGACACCGTTGGAACCACGCGAACCGTAGATTGCGGTGGCGGCGGCATCTTTCAGGATGTTGATGCTCTCGATCTCATCGTCGTTATAGTCCATCAGCTTTTCCAGCGAGATTTCGAAGCCGTCCATGATGATCAACGGTGTATTTACGGCATTGGAAGCCGACTCATTGTACTCCTGCACACTCATGGGCAGGGAGGAGTTCCCCCGGATGTTGATTTGCGGCAACGTGTTGGGGTTGCTCCCCGCCACGTTGTTCACCGCGAAATTCAGGGAAGCATCCGCATTTTTCAAAGTCTGCAACAAGTTCGTACCCCGGTGGATCTGCAAGTCTTCCTTGCTGATCGTACTCACAGAACCCGTATAACTCTCCTTCGCCTTTTTGAAGATACCGGTCACCACCACTTCTTCCATCTCCGACACCGCATCCTTCATCGTAACATCGATTTCCGTACGTGCACCGACCGGTTCTTCCCGGTCCTGCATCCCCACCATCGAAAACACCAGCGTGTATTCGCCTTCCGGCAAGGTCAGGGAATACTTACCGTCGATATCCGTGGCGGTACCGAGCGTGGTGTTTTTCACCATGACGGTCACTCCCGGCAGTCCGGCACCCCGGGCATCCCGGACCGTTCCCCGCACGGTCTTTTTCTTCGTATCCGTCTGTTCTTTAACCAACATGATAACCCCATCCTCAAATACGAATCGGATACCCTGTCCGGCGAACACCTGCTGCAACACCTCATCTACCCGCTTTTGCCGCACATCCAGATCAAAACGGGACATTCCCTGCACATACTCACTCCGGTACATAAAGCGGATGCCCGTCTGATTCTTCACTTCCTGCAAAAATTCCTCCACATCGCAATTTTTCAGGTTCAATGTAACCAGCTGGCTTTGGGCCAAGGCTTCTCCTCTTACCTGAATCAGCCACACCAACATAAAAAAACACAGAATTTTCATGACTCTAAAGATTTTCTGAGCCGAACGTAAATTTCCTTTACTTTCTCCATTTTTTTCCATAGTTTTGTAAGTAACTAATTAATACTGGCCGGTTTCCCGGCATTTTTACAAACGGAAGGATTTGCCGGTCCTTCCGTTTTTTTATCTTGCATATATAAATATGGTCCTGTCTTTGATTTCGCTGCGGATTCCGGCCGTCATCTCCACATAGTGCAGAAACTTTTCCAGGCTTTCGTATCTCCGCATATTCCCGGAAAGCAGCATATTCTTCAATTTCTGATCCATAAAGACAACTTCACAATCATACCACAAAGCGATCTTTTCCATGACCTCTTCCAACCGGTCGCCGCTAAAAACGAAATCCCCGCTTTTCCAGTCGATGTATTTGCGGACATCTACCGGCGTGACTTCCGTCTGCCCGGTCCTGCGGTCGTAAACGGCCAGATGATCCGGTCGCAGAAGTACCCGTTTTTCCGCAGTCCCGACGCTGATTTTTCCTTTCACCAGCACGGATTTAACAAACCGTTCCGCATAGGAATTCACATCGAATTCCGTCCCCAGGGCACAGACCTCGACCCCGTCCGCCACCACCACGAACGGACGCGACGGATCGGCCTGTACTTTGAAATAAGCTTCCCCTTTCAATCTGACCACCCGGCGGTCACCGGAGAATTGCACCGGATATTCCAGTTCGGTGGCGGAATTCACCCACACTTCCGATCCGTCCGACAAGGTCAGTTTGTATTCGCCGCCTCTTTCCACCACCAGACGATTGCAGACCACCTTTTCCCGGACCGGTTCCCCTCCTTGCCGGTAAGTCAGCGCCCCCTCGCCGTTTACATCGATAACCGTCTGCCGTTCTGTAATGGAGTGCATCTCTTTGCCCAGCAGGATCTCTTCTCCCGATGACAGATAAAGTTTTGCCTTTGCCCTTTCTGTCGTTGTGCCGGTATTCACCGCCACCGGCACAGGCAACTCCGGCTGCATCCGGTAATAAATGCCGATCCCTGCGGCCAGAAGCAGACAGACAGAGGCCGCCGCAACCGTCCACCGCCACACCAGCCGACGACGGCGGGCGACAATCCGGTAGCGTCTCTCCTCTTTCCGCCGGATCAACGATTCCCGCATCACCCAACGTTGCAGCCGGTAATCCCTTTGCAAACGCCGGTAGTAGCCACGGTGCTCCTCGCTTTCCCGCAGCCAGTCCGCAACCGCTTTCCTTTCCTTTTCTTCCGGAATTTCTCCCTGCCAAAAGGCCAGCAACCAACTATCCAGTTCTTCCCGATTCATCCGATTATTTTCTATTATCTGCATATAATAGACACAAAACGGGAAAACGGTTGACAGGAATTAAAGAATTTTTGTGAAAATTTTTTGGCCTCACGCCATGCCTCTCCTAAAGAAGAGCACATAAAAAAGATAAGCCGTATCGCCGAGCGATTTCCGTATCGTTTTCAGACTTCTGACCAGAAGCGTCTTGACAGTCGCGACCGAAATCCCCAACACTTCGGCAGTTTCGGCATATTTCATATTTTTCAGATGGACACATTCCAGCACTTCCCGGCTGCGCGGCGGCAGCTTTTCCAGTTCTTTGCTCACCCGGTCGAACAACTGCTGACGAGTCATATCCACCTCTTCCCATACTGCCGTCACTTCGGTAATATCCGGTAGAACGACCGTTTTTTCTCCTTCCTTCTTCAATACCCGCAATGCCCTATTCCGCACCGTCTTGTAGAGATAAGCCCGCATGCCTTTGCTTTCCAGGCGGGTGTCTATCCCTTTTTCCCAGAAAGACACAAACATATCCTGCACCAGATCCTCGGCCATAGCCATATCGTTGAGCAGGGTATCCGCCCACAATACCAGCTCATTGTAGTAACAATCGTAGAGATCGTCCAACGCCGACACTCCGACTTTCCGATTCTTATGATTCGCCCCCGGGATATTCATAGCAGGCAAATTTAAAGCAAATGTTGCAATTTAGCAATAAGCCGGCCGAAAGGGCGAAAATGAAATCATCCGTAGAGCACAATGCCTGAACCTAGCGATTCAAAGGATAAGTGAACACGATCCGGGGGCCTTTATCTCCCTGGGTATATTTCTCATAGGTGCCTCCGAAATATTTTATAAAATAATGGTTGATCTCATTGCGGATCAAAGCCTCCTTGTTTTCGAAGATTTCTTCCGCCAAAGGAGTGTTCAGCACCTCGAAAGTCAAAACGTCCTGTCCTTTCTTTTTTCTGATCCGGAGGACGGCCTCATACGTTTTCTGACTCTGATCCTTGCCCAGGATAAAAAAGCTTTTCATTAGATTCAGGAAAGCCGCACGATCGGTGTTCACCACGATCTTCTCCGGCGCAACGTCCAACCGGGGACGGACAACGTTGTTCTCCACGTGATTGGCAATGAGGACAGCCTCACGGCACAATTCGATCAGATCGCACTCTTCTTCCTTGTATTTCAGTTTTCCGGCTTCCAGACGCGAAAGCTCCAGGATATTATTTACATACTTCAGCAATTGCTCTGCATTGTCCCGCAAAATAGAACAGTATTCCTTTTGGGCGGCCTCGTCCAAAGCAACGTTTCCTCCGGACAGGAGTTCGGCAAATCCGACCACCGCATTTAAGGGGATACGTATATCGTAACTGATTTCCGAGCGTAAACGTTCTTTGTATTCATTATCCGATTTTGCCTGGGATGCAGCTTTCACCGCAGTCTCTTCTTCAACGGCGGCCTGCTCTGAAACCTGGCGGGTGTAAAAGTAGAACAGAAGAAACATCACCCCAAGCGCCACCAGAAATACAAAAATGTTGATCAGGTTGATATTGCGGACTCTCTGCTCTTCCATCAACAGTTCGTCAATCTGATAGAGCTTCTTCATTTGTTTCAGCCGATTGGCAGAGACAGCATTGCCCAAGGAGTCCTGTGTACGGATAAGCTGTTTGCAGACCTTGAGGGCTTCGTCGGTCTCGCCCATGGCCTGCAGTGTCGAAGCTTTATGACCAAGCAGACCACAGAAGGCATACGAGTACTTTTTCAACACGATCGGGGTAATGCTGTCTGCCAGGGCTACACTTTTACCGTATTCCTTCTTTTTGAAATAATACTGCAGCCGCATCAACTGAGCATTCAGCCAATACACCCGATTCGCCGGACCTTCCAGCAGTGCGAGCACGTTCAATATATGTTTTTTCGCCTTGTCCGGTTCCGAGACATGCAAATAATGTGAAATATACTTTATCTCACAGTCTGCCAGTCTATCGATATAATTATACCGTAGACGGGGGTCCCGGGACAAAATGTCCTGCAAGATTCCGTTCATCTCTTCCAGATAGGGCATCTTCAAGCTATCCAATCCCCTGTTTTCATACTGGGTCACAATCCGGGAAAGCACATCGAGCCGCAGGCCAGGATTCACCCCTGCGGTAAAAAGCCCGTAGGCCTTCAAAAAAAATTCCAACGCTTCATCCGAACGGTTGGCCACCCAATAAGCACAGCCCAGGCCATAGTAAGCCGCAATGGTGCCATTCCGGGAATGGTGAATCCGGGATTCCTCCAAGACTTCTTCAGCGGTGCGGACCGATTTTTCCATCCATCTTTTAAAAGCCTGAACCCGGCCCAGCCCAGCCTTCCGTAGCAGATAACAGTCATAATTTCCCGACTGTCCGGCCAGCACTTTCAGTCTGCCCACCCAATAGGCCAGACTGTCCGGCTGACGTCTCCGGTCGAAACAGCCGGCCATATAATAGGCTCCTTCTTCCTCGTACCGGCGATCTTTCTGCCGGCGGCTTTCAGCATAAAGTCTGATGGCAAAGATACTATCCAGAGGAGCATACTGATGCCAACCGGCCATGCGTTTCAGATAAGCCAGACGAGCCGTATCCGCAGGCAGTTCTCCGGCAACCGTGAGTATGCTGTCCGGATAAGAAACAGCCACAGTCTCTCTTGCCTGCAATCCAGGGACTACTCCCAAACACAGCCACACCCAAACGGTCGTTTTTATTATTTGCTTACGAGACAACATCATATTTTAATGGGTGGGTGAAATAAAAGCGTGTCCCCCCGGTATACTCCGGATCGATCCAAATTTTTCCATGTATATTATTAATTATCAATTTGCAAATCGAAAGCCCCAAACCACTTCCCTGCACATGGTCGTGCAACTTTTCAAAGCGCTCAAAAATAAGCTTTTGCTTTTCGCGTGGTATTCCGCATCCGGTGTCGGTCACACTGAATAAAGCCATAGACTCGTCACCGGGACACATGCGGAGGCTCAGGACAATAGATCCCTGATGGGTGAATTTGGCCGCATTCACCAACAGATTGATCAACACCTGCCGCAATCTGGAATCATCGGTTTCCAGACACAAAGAAGACAAATCGGTTTCAAAATGCAAATCTACCTCGACTTGATATGAAGCACAGACAGTTGCGACAACTTCCCGGCATATCTTCACCACATCCTGTTCCTGGATGTTAAACTTCATGTTCTCTCCGTCGAAATCCGAGAAATCAAGGATGTCGTCGATCAGCCTCAACAGTTGCCGGGAATTGGTTTCGATGATTTTACAATATTCCTGCCGTTCTTCTTCACTGATACCGTCCATCGTCAGCAAATCCGAAAAACCGATGATGGCATTCAAGGGCGTACGGACTTCATGACTCATGTTCGAGAGGAATAGATTTTTACGTTGTATATCTTCCAAGGCTTTACTTTGCACTTGTTCGTGTTGCTGCCTGGATTGTCTCAAAGCGTGTATCCGCTTCCAGCCCCAAATCAAAAAAATCAGCAAAAGCAAAACGCAAACGATGATACTGGAGATGAAATACCTTATCGAAAGATTACGCTTTTGGCCGTCCTGCCAGGTCAATTGCTCCGTCTGGAAGCGGGCGGTCAAGAGGTTAATCTCCTCGGGATAGTTCTTTTCCAAAATGGAACTGAAGTAGATATAGACATCATTATACAACCGAAAAGCCTCCTCTTTACGCCCTAATCTCTCGAGCAATTCCGCTTTCCTTTTCAGGGCCTCACCGTATAAAAAGGCATTATTCCTGGTGGCAGGCGATTTCAGAAACACCTCATAGGTTTGCAGAGCCGTTTCCAACTGTTGCCGTTTGGTTTGAAAAACGGCAGAGGCAAGCGTATAATACGACCATATTTCGGCCATGGGCTGTTCCGGCAGTTTGTCTATCGCCTGCAGGTAATGTCCGGCCTGCTCCAAATCTCCCACAGCCGTCTGGTAATAAATGTTGATCACATTCCGGGCGATCTGAGCCTGAACCGAAAGCTCTGCAGCCGGAAAACGATTCAAACGGGCGAGGTATCGGCCTGCTTTTTTAAAATCCCCCCGGTCCAAATAATATTCCGTCAATTCGAAAAGCAGTATTCTTACCGACCGTCCGCCTTTTTCTTCAGGAAGCCGGTTGAAGAGATCGAAAGCTTTTTCCAAAGGCTCTCCGGCTTCCTCTTTTTTCCCCGTATAAAAATACACCTCGCCCACCGTATTCAATGCTAAGGCAAGGGCCACCGGATCATCCGACACCTTCGCCCGGGAATATAAGTGTTCGCTCAATGACGCCGCCAGCCGCGTTTCACCTTTCAGGATTTTCAGTTTAACGACAATTCTGCCAAATTCGAAAAAGGCCCGACTGAGTTTCGTTCCGTCCAATTCCGCCAGCAGGCTATCCGCCTCCCGGTAGCTCATTGTCCCGTATTCCGACAAATCAACGCATCCCAGATTATCCCCGAAGTCTTGAATCAGTCTTTCCTGGAAAGAAAAAGGCTTCTTCACCGCCCCGTCCGTTTCTGCGCAAGCGTACCTTACAAGCAGCAAGCAGCAAAAACTACAAAGCAAATATTGCAGGAAAGTTCTCATCAATCTTCTTCAATAGGTAGATTTTTGCGGCAAAGTTATTTATTATTTTTCACTTACAGTAGCATCTTTTCATTCTTTTTTCCTCCTTTTCCCGCATTATTTGGGCAATAACGTGAGTCCGACACAAGAAAATCAGAACTACACGTCGAAAATCTGCTGCATATTGACAAATCCTTGCGTCCAGCTGCCCGAGAGGCCGCCTCCCGCCCGGTTTGCAGAGGTTGCCGGCAACAGCAACGCCAGCGGTGCGCCTCCACGGAAGCGGAGCGACAAGGGAAAGCCAACCTCCTTCCACAGCATGCCCAAGGCAGGAGGCATACCCCGGACATCTTCCTGTCCCTACCTTGCCCAAGGCAGGAGATACACCTTGGGCATCCCCCCGTCCATACCTTGCCCAAGGTAGGAGATACACCTTGGGCATCCTCCCATCCCTACCTTGCCCAAGGCAGGAGGCCTCCCTTCCCGTCCGGAGATTGCCCGGGACAGGAGACGGAAGCGGCGTCATTTAAACCCCATTGGTAGAAATAAAAAGGCAAGGCTCCGTAAATGTACGGATCACCTTGCCTGACGAAGCTCTTTGAAACGATCAATATTTTTTGCGCGGACGTCCTCCTCTTTCGATTCCTTTTTTCTTTTCCCCATAGCGTTCCCGGCTGCCTCCTTCGCTACGCCGGTTGGAAGCGCGGGATTTATTGCCGGAGAAAGGGAAACGTCTCGAATCGCGTTCCCGCCCGCTGCCGTTGCGTTCACGGGCATAACGGTCCTTCACCTCCGACACCGTAAAGGGAAGCCCGTTGAAGTTCACATTTCTGAAAAAGGACGCAAACCCGTTCACGCCTCTTATATCCACTTCAAACTTGGTGTTATTCTCAAATATACGGATGCTGCCGATCTCCAGGCCCTTTTTCGGAGAATTCTCATTGATGATGGTCATCAGGTCCCGGGGAGTAAATCCATCTTCCTTTCCGACATTGACACTAAACGTGGTGAACTCATTCCGGCCTTCTTCGCTGCGCCGTTCACCGCGGCGGCTTTCCCGTCCTTCGCGCCGGTCCTCCTCCGGCATGTTCAAGTCTTCTACGGAAGCATATTTTTTCAACAGTTTGCCGAATTCATAAGAGACGATCTTCTGAATCAATTCCTCTTTCGTCAAGCTGCCGAACTTTTCAAACAACTCATGCTGGTATTTCTCCAACGTCTCTTTGGGCTCAGCTCCCAGGATTTTATCGGCATAAAACAGCAACTGTGCCCGGCATATTTCCTCGCCTCCGGGAACATTCCGGTAAGTGAATTTCTTTTTCAGGATCTTCTCAATCCGCCGCAGTTTGCCTTTTTCCTTGACATTGATAATGGCCACGGATACTCCTTCCTTTCCCGCCCGGCCCGTACGCCCGCTCCGGTGGGTGTAGCTTTCGACGTCTTCCGGCAGGTTATAATTGATCACATGGGTCAGATTATCCACATCCAGCCCCCGGGCCGCCACATCCGTGGCAACAAGCACTTTCAGCCGTTTGGCCCGGAAACGGTCCATGACATCGTCCCGCTGTGCCTGGCTCAGATCCCCGTGCAAGGCATCACATTCAATGCCGTCCCTTTGCAGCTTGCGGACAATCTCCCGGGCATCCATACGGGTACGTACAAATATAATGGCATACATATCCGGAGCACAGTCGATCACCCGGTGCAACGTTTCGTAACAATCCTTGGCACGCACCTGATAATACTCGTGCGACACGGTGTCTGCCCCCTGATTTTTCTTTCCCGCGGAAATTTCCCGGGCATTCCGCAGATAGTTCCGGGCGATGTGCTCGACTTCTCTCGGCATGGTGGCCGAAAACAGATAAGTGTTACGGGTTTCCGGCGTTTCGTCCAAGATAAAATTCAAGTCTTCCTTAAATCCCATGTTCAACATCTCATCGGCCTCATCCAAAACGACAGCTCTCACCTGTTCGATGTTGACAGCCTGCCGTTTGATCAGGTCGCACAGACGTCCCGGCGTCGCCACCAGAACATGGACACCCCGTTCCAATTCCCTGATCTGCTTCCGGATTTCAGCACCTCCGTATACGCAGGCAACCTTTATATCTTTCCGGTACTTGCCGTAATTCTGCAAGTCTTTACCGATCTGCACGCACAATTCCCGTGTCGGACTCAATATCAACACCTGAATGTCCTCCAGTGAAGTATCGAGTTTCTGCAACAAGGGCAGCCCGAAAGCAGCTGTTTTTCCCGTTCCGGTCTGAGCCAAAGCCACCAGATCGTTTTCTTCTCCCAGAATAACCGGGATAACTTTTTCCTGTATCGGACTGGGTGTCTCAAATCCCAAATCTTCAATACCTTTAAGGATCTCTCCTTCTAAACCTAATTCTTTAAATTTTTCCATTCGATTTTTATTGCAGCATCCGCTGCGTTACAAGCAACCACAAGTTGCGTTACTAAACGGCAGTTTCCTGCCTTTCCGATGTTGAAAACAGGTCAACATCTTTTTTCCTTTCCCGGATCATGACATTTTCCGCCGGCGGTCACCACGCCCCGCTTTTCTGAGCGGACCATTAATTCACCCTTAAATCTCTCCGCTCGAAAGCAGGAATATTTTCAAGCTCACGGATTTTTTCCGCTTTCATACCCGGCTTAATCTCCACTTCATCGTCGGTCAACCGGACCGGTGTCGCCGGTTCTTTTTTCACCTCTTTATCCAGAATATCAATGTCTCCGGCCGGGAAACCGGTCGCGATGATCGTCACCGAAATGGCATCCCCCAAGTTGAGATCAGTGCCTACACCCCATATTACAGCAGCATTATTCCCCACCTTGCGGATAATATGGGTCGTGATCTGCGTCATCTCGTCCATCGTGATTTCATCGGTTCCTGAAGTGATATTGAGCAGAATATCTTTGGCCCCCAGGATGTCGTTATTATTCAGCAAAGGACTTTCCAGGGCTTCTGTAATGGCCCGGATGGCCCGGTTTTCCCCGGAGGCCTGTGCCGCCCCCATTATGGCCACCCCGCTATCGGTCATCACCGTCCGGACATCGGCAAAATCCACATTGATATACCCCGGCAAAGTGATGATCTCGGCAATCCCCTTGGCGGCGATATTCAACACGTCGTTGGCTTTGGCAAAAGCTGCCGAAATCGTCTGGGAACCGTATATCGACTTGATCTTTTCATTGTCAATCACAATCAGACAATCCACATGATCCTTGAGTTTACGCAAACCGTCGCGGGCCTGGTCCAAACGCTTGGGCCCTTCAAAGCGGGCCGGCACCGATACAATCCCCACGGTCAGTATTCCCATGTCTTTCGCCAGCTGGGCAATCACGGGAGCCGCGCCGGTCCCTGTACCTCCTCCCATCGCCGCCGTGATGAAAACCATTTTGGTATTCTCTTTCAAGAGCACTTCGATATCTTCCAGACTTTCCTGAGCCGACTTCTCCCCCATCAAAGGATTGTTGCCCGCCCCATGGCCTTCGGTCAACGCTTTTCCCAATTGAACTTTATTGGGTATCGGGCTGTTCTTCAATGCCTGATAATCGGTGTTGCAGATCACAAAATCGACATCACAGATTCCTTTATCGTACATATATTCCACGGCATTGCCTCCTCCTCCGCCGACACCGATGACCTTTATAATTGTAGGTGTTTTCTCGTTCAGATTGAAATTGATGAATCCCTCAACCATAGCTTAAAATTTAGATTGTTGATTTACGATTTATAATAAAGACACCGATATCATTCCTCATCGCTAAAGAGAGTCCCGATTTTCCGTTTCAGCCAACCATTGGTATCGGGCAGATCATTGAGCCCATGCTGCCCGCCATCCGTTCTCCGGTTGTACTCCTTTCTTGGTTTTCTCTTACGCTCCTCCTCCAACCTGAAACGCCTCTGCCGGGCTTCTTCCTCCAGTTCTGCCGGATTGACCACCTTCATTTCCAAATCCTCCGGCAACTCTTCCACTTTGAAATAAGGTTTCCTGGTCGGGATTTTCTCTTCCGTCTGATGCTCCGCAACGGTATTGCTCCGGCTGCTATTCCCGTTGAATCCGGTTGCAATCACCGCCACCCTCAACTTTTCGCCCAAAGATTCATCCTTGCCGGTACCCCAGATCACATTCACATTTCTGCCCACTTTATCCCTCAGATTATCCGTAATCAAGCTGATCTCATCCATGGTCACCTCTTTTTCACCGTAAAGCATATTCAACAGAATATTCGAAGCCCCCCGGATATCATTGCTGTTCAGCAAGGGAGAAATCAAAGCATTCGTCAGCGCCTCCATGGCACGGTTTTCTCCCGCCGCTTCGGCAGCACCCATCAGTGCCACACCACTATCCCTCATGACGCTCTCGACATCAGCGAAATCCACATTCACGTATCCCTTCACGGTAATGATCTCCGCAATACTTTTGGCAGCGATGGTCAAAACATTATCGGCCATAGCAAAAGCATCCGACAATTTCAGGTCCCCGTAGATCTCACGCAACCGTTCATTCGCAATAATCAACAAAGCATCCACATACTGTTCCAGTTCATCTATCCCCGCCATCGCCTGCTCAATCTTCCGCTTGCCCTCAAAGCTAAAAGGAACGGTTACAATCCCGATGGTCAGAATCCCCAACTCCCGGGCCTGACGGGCAATTTCGGGCGCAGCACCGGTACCGGTGCCTCCTCCCATTCCTGCCGTGATAAAGACCATACGCGTATGATGCTCCAGTATCGTCTTTACAAAATCCATACTTTCAATTGCCGACAACCGTCCTCTCTCGGGCTGACATCCTGCCCCTCTGCCCTCCGTCAGCTCTTTACCCAATTGAATCCGGTTTTTCACACGACTCAAACGCAACGCTTGAATGTCTGTATTACAAACGACAAATTCGACGCCATGAATTCCCTGGCTAAACATGTGATTCACAGCATTACTTCCTCCACCGCCCACTCCGATCACCTTAATGATGGATTCTTCCTGCGGCTGATCAGGCAACTGCAATGCAACTAAGTCGTCTTCTATCTCCATATAACAAGCAAATGGCTATATATTAAACATTGTTTTTTCTTCTCCTGCGGCAACGCTTGCCCCGCGGCCCGGCTACATACCAAAAAACCTTCTTATCTTACCCCTAAAATCATCGCGTGGCTCTTCGACCACAACGGGATCACACAGCAACAACCCCAAAGCAACCAGATATTCCGGAGTCTTCAGCACCTCTTCCCTTGAAATCTGTATCCGCTTGACTACGGCTTTTTTCACGGAATGTCCGGACAAGCGATGCAGCAACAAATCAATATCCTCCAAACGCGATCCTCCCCCCGTTATAAAAATATCGCCTTCGGAACCTTCAAACTCCCATTGCTGCAACAACCACACCACTCCCTCCAGCAATTCTTCGGCCCGGCTCTGCACCACCGTAGCCAAATCCCTGCTATCCAAAGACAGTTTCGTATCCGGTATCTGCACCTTTTTATTTTTACAGGCCGATCTTAATGCCTGTCCGTGCTCGTGTTTCAATTTTCTGGCCTTGGAAGCATCAATGCCGAAAGCCTGCATGATATCGCGGTCAATCGTCTTCATCCCCAAAGGCAGACGGGCTTCATTTTCCAGCATGCCTTCCCGGAACAAAGCGACATTGATGCCCATAGCTCCCAGATCGACCAAAGCGAAATCATCGGCCTGTGCAGCATCCATGACCTCATGATAGGCCCGTACGGAGGGATAAAAGCATATATTCCCCACGCTGCTTCCGGCAAATAAAGCCCTTATACCAGCCAAATAATCTTCGTCGGCCATATAAACCTGATAGGTAACCTCCAGCCAACGCCCGTTTTTACCCAACGGATCGGACATCCATTCCCCACGATCGACAGAATAGGCCACCGGAATCATATCCACCAGCTCTTCACGTCCCGCCGGCAATCCTTCCTTGCACTTCTGCTCGGCCCGGTATAAATCATTTTGTTCCACCATTCTTTTGGGTAAAGAGACGGATACCCGGCGTTCGGACACCTGCAACACTTCATCAGACAAAGCGACATTCATTACGTCCACCTCCCTGTCTTTCACCAATTCGTCCATCAATGTCTGAATGCAAAGTCCTGCCTTACCCTTATCCATCACCACCCCCCGTTCCATTCCCTGAGAAGCGAGTATTTTGATCCCTGTTAAACGACAGACATCCTGTTCAACCGATCCCAATGCCATCACCATTTTTTCAGATCCTAAATCCAAAGAAGCAGTCAATCCCATAACTTTATCCTATTTACCCTTGCCGATGTACCGATGGCGCTGCCCGCCATGCCGTTCATACAGGCAACTGTTTCAATACATCCGCACATTTCATTTATCGTTTTACACATACAATCTGATTCTTAAATTTCAGATTGATTTCCTTGTATACGTTCCACCCCTTCAAAGCGATACCTTCCCTGAGAAATAATCGCAAATTTTCCATCTTCCGATCCACATCCGTCAAATCACCTAGTCTGATCCTGAACTGTCCCATTTTGGGGATCAACATTACTTCATCCCCCCTGGTGACAATGATTTGTTCGATCAATGCATTCCAAAAATGGTCGTTCCTTAGTTTCATTACAAAAGGATACAAACCGTTACATGCAAATTCTCTGGATATATTACCGGTAGCAACAACTACCCTGGAAGTATATTTCCCGGATAACGGCATGATTTTCCCGTCTTCATCCACATAGTAACCTTCTCCTGACATAATCCTCAGTACAGGTTTCCGTTGTGTGATTTCCACATGGAAATAACCGTCTAAACTATAGTAAACCTGGGCCGATTTTATCACCGGATGCTTTGCCAGGACACATTCTACGCTATCCTTGTCGACAGCCGCAATCTTTCCGGTTACAATATCCCCATAGCCACGTGCGATGACCTTCCGCACATCCACCTCATCAATAAACGCATTGTCTCCGGCATCGTCAACGACAACCTGTATTCCTTTACACTCCACCTCCTCCAACTTTGCCGACACAAAGGTAAGCACAATTATCAGGTATGCAAATAAACTGACGGATAATATGTAAGGCCATGCTTTTTTCATCACATTCTCATTAACCTGTTTCAGTCGTTCACTTTTTCAGCAATATTCTTCACCAGCCTGTCGATGTCTCCGGCCCCCATTGTCACCAGAATTCCTTTCCGGAACTCCTCATCGACAAAGTGCAGGAAAGCCTCTTTACTCAAAATAGTGCCGGGCACTGTAAGCAAATTCAGTATGAGCTCAGAGGTAATCCCCGGAAGAGGTAACTCCCGCGCAGGATAAATGTCCAGCAAAACAACCTGATCAGCCAAACTCAGACTCTTGGCGAAATCCTTGTAAAAATCACGGGTACGGCTATACAAATGGGGCTGAAAGGCAACGGTCAACGGTTGCTCCGGCCACATCTCCCGGATAGAGCGCAGCGTGGCTTCGATTTCGCGGGGATGATGGGCGTAATCATCGATATACAGACGGCCGTTGTGATTGGCATGTATATTAAAACGCCGCGCCACACCCTTAAAAAGAGGCAAAGCTTTCCGGATTTCATCCTCCGAAACACCGGCTTCCAACGCCAAAGTAATTGCTGCTGTAGCATTTTCCACATTCAAACGTCCGGGAACTCCCAGCACCAAACCCGGCATTTCATTTTTACAGCCATGATAATCAAATATATAATGTCCGTTTTCCATCCGCAGATGATCCGAATAACTATCGGCAGCAACATCAACGCCGTAATAACCGGCCACCGTAGTCTTCTCCAAGGCCAATCCTTTTTTGAGGAATATCTTTCCCCCCTTCTTCACCCTCAGTGCAAATTCTTCAAAAGCTTCGGTCAGATTGGCTTTGTTTTCATAAATATCCAGATGGTCTTCGTCCATCGACGTAATTACAGCCAACTCAGGAGTCAGGTGCAGGAAAGAACGGTCAAACTCATCCGCTTCGATCACCACATAAGCGGAATCGGGATCCAATAACAAATTGGTACCGAAATTTTCAGATATGCCTCCCAGAAAAGCATTACACCCCACTCCCGATTGGTTTAACAAAAAAGCGGTCAGGGTCGAAACCGTCGTTTTACCATGCGTACCAGCGACACAAATCGCTTTCCCCTGCCGGGAAATCCAGCCGAGCACTTCCGAACGCTTATGCAGCCGGTGCCCCGTTTCTTCGAAAAAAGCTTTTTGCCGGTTGTCAGCAGGAATAGCAGGCGTATAAACGACCAACACCGAAGCCGGATCCCGGAACTCAGGGGCGATTTCCGCACAATCATCCTGATAATTGACGGTAATCCCCTCTTCCTTTTCCATCTTCTCTGTCAATGCCGAAGAAGTACGGTCATATCCTCCTACCCGATATCCTTTTGCCTTGAAATAGCGGGCCAGGGCACTCATCCCAATGCCTCCGATTCCGAGGAAATACACATTTTTTACTGCATCGGATATCCCTTCCGACCTGTTTTCCTTACACATAATACATCAACCCTTTTTTACGAGCAATCATTTTCAATATTTCACGGGCAATCCGTTCGTCCGATTTCTCAATAGCCAAAGCCGCAATCCTTCCGCTTAGTCCCAGGAGCTGTTTCTCGTTTTTCACAAGTGCTTCCATCATGTCGACCAACTTTTCCTCCGCCTTGGCATCCCTCAGCATGACGGCCGCGCCCATGCTCACCAAAGCCATTGCATTTTTGGTCTGATGATCTTCGGCAACGTTGGGAGACGGGATGAGCAACGAAGCCTTCTCCAGCAAACAGAGTTCGGAAATTGTTCCTGCTCCGGCCCGGGCCACCACAAGATCCGCACAGGCATACGCCAGATCCATCCGCTCCAGGAAAGCCATCAGCTGGACATTTCCCGGTAATTTTCCTTCCAGCTTCTGCTTCAACCCCTCATAATAACAACTTCCGCATTGCCACAACACCTGTATTTCTTTCCAGGCAGCAATCCGGTCCAGGCTTTTCAGCATAGCTTTATTGATCGTAGCTGCCCCCAGGCTGCCCCCGGTCACCAGAATGGTTTTGCACGAAGGATTCAACTGATAAAACGCAAAGCCTTCCTCCCGCTTTTCCATCGATTCCAGCAAATCCTTCCGCACGGGATTTCCGGTAAGCTCAATCTTGTCGAAATCAAAAAAACGTCCCATCCCTTTATAAGCGACACAGATGCGGCAAGCCTTCCGCGCCAACAGTTTATTCGTCACCCCCGGATAAGAATTCTGCTCTTGCAAAATCAACGGAATACCAGCCTTTGCCGCCGCCCAGCCGATAGGGCCGCTGGCATATCCTCCCACCCCGACTACAGCATCCGGCTTGAATTCCCGGATGATACTCTTAGCTTTCTTCAGGCTTTTCCAGAGATTTATCAAAACACCGATATTCGTCAGGGTCAATCGTCTCTTCAATCCCCTGACCGGTAAACCGACTATCCGGAAACCGGCTTCCGGTACCTTTTCCATCTCCATTTTTCCTTCTGCCCCTACGAACAAAATTTCGATCTCCGGATCTATTTCCTTCAGTGCATTCGCAATAGACAAGGCCGGGAAAATATGCCCTCCTGTTCCTCCTCCGCTGATAATGATTCGTTTCATATACTTCTGTTTTTTAGCGGTTATTGTACCTTTCGTCCTGTTATCGTTCTATCCGGTACATCCCGGGCACAACGTATCTCTGTGTTCTTCTGTACTGGTGCTACTCCCTGCCGGTTGTCGTCCTGCAATCTTCCGGCAACCGATTATTCTTTACCTCCGCCGCAATTCTCTCAACACTTTACGGCTTTCCTCCTCCGGTTGAATCTCCGTTTCCGCAAACCCTTTCTCATCCAGTATATCAATTTTTTCCTCTGCATCGTTCGTCTCTACGCTTCTTCTCCTCCGTCTGCGGCCACTGGTTTTCGCCCCCACATCCTTATCGGGCAACTCGCCGTTATCCAATTCGTCTACCGCCTCTTCCTCCCATTCGTCCGGTTCCTCAGTCTGATAGTTCCCAAACCCTTTTTTCTCTCTGGCCTTCCTCCTGGCCTCTTCCTCCGCCAATCCTTCGGGAGAAAAAGAATGGGCGATACTCAATATAATGCCAAAAGAAGCACTGGTAAACAAAAGCGAAGTTCCCCCCAGACTGATCAACGGCAAGGTCTGCCCCGTGACGGGCAAGGCTCCGACACATACCCCCATGTTGACCATCGCCTGAAGAACGATGGTAAGCCCGAGACCGGTGACCAACAATGCCGGAAAGATATCCGGCTCTCCCCGGGCATTATAATGTTCCCCCTTCATGCTTTTCCTTCCGATTACCCCTACCCGGAACAATACGACCGCATACAACAACATGATAAATATACCTCCCCCTAAACCATATTCTTCAATAATGATAGCATATATAAAATCCGAATAAGGATGAGGCAAAAAATTCCTTTGCGTACTGTTTCCCGGTCCCCTCCCCATCAATCCTCCCCGGGCAACAGCAATCCGGGCCTGAGTGGACTGATAGGAGTAATTATCCTCATCCTCGCCTCCACTGACAAAATCATTGATACGGCCTACCATTGTTCCTATCCGTCCCCATTCCCTCACTTGGGGAACCATAAATCCAAGCGCCACGACCAAAGCGATAGCGGCAACCGCCGTGCCAAAGGTAACCGCCAACAATTTCCACCGCATCCGGGCTATCATGAATAAAATCAGGCACACCAGGGTAATCAAAGCCGACGTAGAAAAATTATCCCAAAAAATCACCAGAATGGCAGGCCCCACAAATAGCAGGAATTTCTGCAAAGCGATGTCCTCGCAGTAGGTCTCCGTCTGATTGTCAGCCAATATCTTGGCAGTATACATGACAATGGCAATTTTCGCCAGCTCCGAAGGCTGAAAAGTCAACCCCACAAAAGGCAAAGGAATCCAACGCCCCGCACCATTCAGATTGGTTCCCCCGAAAGCGGCATATCCCAACAGAACAACAGAGATCACCAGCAGTCCCCCGGCATATTTATAAAAATAACGGTAATGAACAGACTGCACAACAAACATCACGGCAAAACATCCCCCGATCAGGAACAACTGCTTCAACAGATAAAAAAGCGTATTTCCCCCTTTTTCACTATAAGCCAGCCTGCCGGTAGACGAATAGACTACCATGACAGAAGCGATCATCAGCATGATGACAATATACCAGAGAATTTTATCCCCCTTAAACGCTATTTTATCTTTCCAGTTTACCATATAACTTACACTCCATTAAACCTGCATTCAAAGTTTCCGGACAGCCTCTTTGAATAATTCTCCCCGGTCCTCGTAGTTTTTGAATAAATCAAAACTTGCACAACAAGGAGACAGCAAAACCGTATCCCCCTTTGCCGCCAGCCTCCGGACCGCCTCCATGGCGTCGTTCAGCGTATGGGTATCGGCCACTTCACAAAAAGGACTGAAGGCAGCGATCAATTTCCGGTTATCCACTCCCATGCAAACCAGCGCCTTCACTTTAGCGCTGACCAGGTCATTCAAAACGCTGTAATCATTTCCTTTATCCGTACCTCCTGCAATCCATACCACCGGCGTAGTCATGCTGTCCAGGGCATACCAGGCAGAATCGACGTTGGTTGCCTTCGAATCATTGATATACGTAATGCCGTCTTTTACCCTGACTGTTTCCAACCGATGTTCCACCTGCGGGAAAGTATTCAGTCCTTCCCGGATGGCCGCGTCGCTGAGTCCCAAACGCATACACACCAGAATGGCTGCCATTGCATTATACACATTGTGCCGTCCTTTGATGCTGACATCGTTTCTATCCACCCGGAACAGCCGTCCTCCCAGACTGGCCCGGATCTCACTACCCTCCATCCAGGCACCGGTCTGCATTTCTCCCCGGGCTCCGTAAGTAAAGCCTGCCATCTCCGGAGACACCTCGGTAACATCCAGTTTGTGCCTGACAGCTTCACTATCCATGCCATAAATAAACAAATCTTCGGGCCGCATATTGTTCAGTATCCGGAACTTAGAGTCGATGTAGTTTTCAAATTTATGGTCATACCGGTCCAGATGATCCGGTGTAATATTGGTCAACACCGACACACCGGAACGGAAGCGGAACATCCCATCCAGCTGAAAACTGGACAGCTCGACCACATACAAGGGATGGGCGTTCACTGCTACCTGAGCAGCCAGGCTTTTCCCGACATTTCCCGCCAATCCCGCATCAAGGCCCGCTTTTGTCAAAATATGATGAATCAAAAGCGTAGTGGTCGTCTTGCCGTTACTCCCGGTGATACAAACAAACTCCGCAGCCGAATGCCGCCCGGCAAATTCAATTTCGGAAATCACTTCTATCCCTTTTTGCCTTAATTGCAATACGAGCGGAGCCTTATCGGGTATGCCCGGACTTTTCACAACCAAATCGGCATCCAGGATCCGTTCTTCCGTATGGTGTCCCTCTTCGAACTCGATTTCGTGCTGCAACAATATCTGCCTGAACTCTTCTTTTAATCTCCCTTTATCGGACAAAAAAACAAGATATCCCGATTTCCGGCCTAACAAAGCCGCTCCGACACCACTTTCTCCCCCGCCCAAAATAACCAGTTTCATATACTTACTCATTTTTATAATTCCAGTTTCCCGTTTTTTTACCGGCATTTATCTCATTTTCAAAGTAACGATCGTCACAACAGCAAGAATAATACCGATGATCCAGAACCGGGTCACTATTTTAGGTTCCGGAATACCTTTCTTCTGATAATGATGATGCAAAGGGGCCATTAAAAAAACGCGGCGGCCTTCTCCGTATCTTTTCTTCGTATATTTGAAATAACTCACCTGCATGACGACAGACAGATTTTCCATCAGGAAAATACCGCATAAAGCCGGAATCAACAATTCTTTATGAATGATGATGGCAAAAACAGCAATAATGCCACCCAATGCCAGACTTCCGGTATCCCCCATGAATACCTGTGCCGGATAAGAATTATACCACAAAAAACCTATCGTAGCACCGATAAAAGCAGAGATAAACACCACCAACTCCCCGGAATGGGGGATATACATGATATTCAGATAATCGGCATAAACCATATTGCCCGAAACATAGGCCAGAATCCCCAATGTGGCGCCGATGATAGCCGATGTTCCGGTGGCCAGACCGTCCAGACCATCCGTCAGATTCGCCCCATTGGACACCGCCGTGATAATGAATATCGTCACCACAACAAACAACAGCCAACCCAGCTCTTCGGCATATTTTCCGGCCCAGGAAGTAAACCAGGCATAATCCAATTCGTTGTCTTTAAAAAAAGGAATGGTCGTTTTAGTCGACTTTATATCTCTGACCAGCACCTGCTGTTTATCTTCCTGATAGAATCCTTCATCCACGGTACTTGTCGGAATGCCCATTCCGGCCCCGGTCACCCGCTCGCGGATTACAACCTCATCGTTCAGGTAAAGCGTCAATCCGACAATCAATCCCAATCCCACCTGACCGATTACTTTAAAACGCCCCTTCAACCCTTCTTTATGTTTACGGAAAACCTTGATATAATCGTCGGCAAAACCGATGAGACCCAACCAAAGGGTAGAGATCAGCATCAATTGTGTATATACATTGTCCAAACGGGCAAACAACAGCACCGGAATCAAAATAGCCAACAGAATAATAACCCCACCCATGGTAGGCGTACCTTTTTTCTCCATTTGTCCGGCCAGTCCCAAGTCACGGATTTCCTCACCTATCTGCTGGCGCTGCAACAAACGGATCACCTTTTTTCCTATCACGGTTGCTATGATCAGTGACAAAATGATGGCACAGGCTGAACGGAACGTAATATATTGAAACAACCCGGCTCCGGGAAAATTTAAAGTCTTAAGATATTGAAACAAATGATAAAACATGACACAACGGTTAGAGGTTAACAACTAATGAATCAAAACACTCCCGGACAACTTCCCTGTCATCAAAATGATGCTTAACTCCTTTTATCTCCTGATAATCTTCATGCCCTTTGCCGGCTACCAACACGATATCTCCGCGGCCAGCCATTTTTATCGCTTGCAGAATAGCTTCTCTACGGTCTGTCACCGCAACCACTTTATACCTGTCTTCTTCCCTGACCCCGGTCCACATCTCTTGAATGATATCTTCCGGTTCTTCATCCCTCGGATTGTCGGATGTCAAAAAAAGCCGATCGCTGTACCGGCAAGCCACCTCTGCCATCTCCGGCCGTTTGGTCTTATCGCGGTTTCCCCCGGCTCCGGCCACCGTTATCACCAAATTATCCCTGCCCTTCAATCCCTGTATCGTCGACAGCACATTTTCCAGGGCGTCCGGTGTATGGGCATAATCCACCACTGCCATAACCCCGTCCGCCGACATCAGGGTCTCAAACCTTCCGGCCACCGGCACCAGCAAGCTGACGTATTTCAACACTTCTTCTGCCGGAAATCCCAATAAGCAGGCCACCGCATAAACCGCCAACAAATTATAAGCATTGAAATCACCGGTAAATTTTGTCCAAACTTCCTGCCCGTCCAATTTCAATAAGGTTCCGCCCAAATGCTTTTCAATCACTTTTGCATTGAAATCAGCCATTCTCCGTATCGAATAAGCATACTTCCGGGCCCGGGTATTTTGCAACATAATGTCTCCGTTTTTATCATCCGCATTCGTCAGTGCAAAAGCATGAGAAGACAGCTCGTCAAAAAAAGCCTTCTTGGCTGCAATGTAGGCTTTAAACGTCTTATGATAATCCAGGTGGTCATGGGTAATATTGGAAAAGACAGCCCCGTCAAAATCCAAACCGGCAATTCTTTTCTGATGGACAGCATGCGAACTGACTTCCATAAAACAATACTCACAACCGGCATCCACCATTTCACGCATATATTGATTGATGGCCAGAGCGTCCGGCGTTGTATGAGTAGCAGGGATTTTCCGGTCCCCGATGTAATTGCATACTGTCGACAGCAAACCAGCTTTACGACCGGACAGACCAACCAGTTCATACAGTAAAGTGGCAGTAGTGGTTTTACCGTTTGTCCCCGTTACCCCCACTAACTTCAATTGCCGGGACGGATTACCGTAATAATTGGCTGCTATTTTTCCCAGGGCAACTGAAGAATCTGCTGTCACCACATACACAATGCCCGGCTGCAATGTCTCCGGCAATTCCTCGGCCACCACAGCTACCGCTCCCGCCTCTATCGCTCTACCGATAAAAGCATGTCCGTCGGTTTTTACTCCCCGCTGGGCCACAAACAAATCACCGTTCTGCAATTTCCTCGAATCGAACTCAACCTTATTGATTCCGACCTCTTCCGGACCGATCCGCTTTTTTACCTCTACTCCGCTTAATAGTTCTTTTAATGTTTTCATAATCTGCTGCAATTCCTACTTGCCATAAATACTTTCATTATACCCCTCAATACTTCCACTATCTCAATTCAATCTGTACATAACTTCCCCGGGAAACTTCGGTCCCCGGCTGCAAAGATTGCTTTTGCACCATACCCGCCCCTACGACCCCGACTTTCAATCCTGCACTCTCAAGAATATACAACGCATCCCTCAGTCCCATACCCCTGACATTAGGCACATTTGAAAATTGTATGCGCCGGGGTTTCATCACCAGACTTTCCCCTTCATTACTAACCGTCATCACCCAATCCGCATCCCCTGTTTCCCTTCCCTCCAATTCCACATCCAGCTCCCGGGATATCGTCTGAAAATCCTTTTTCAAGCCATTTTTACATACCGGCACTGTCTCATCGGCAACATATTCCGGCTGTCCGTACTGAACATAGGCCATCGAATAAACTTTGTCGGCAATCTCTCTGAATACCGGCGCCGCTACAGTAGTCGCATAATATCCGTTCGTAGGATTGTCGATCACCACGATACAAGAATACAACGGTTTTTCGGCCGGAAAATATCCGACGAAACTGGCCTTATACCGTCCTTTTCCGTATCCTCCCGATCCGCCGGCCATGCGTGCCGTACCCGTTTTCCCGGCAATCCGGTAATTGCGGGTATAAATATTCCGGGCAGTTCCGTTTTCCACAACCCCTTCCAGCATTTCCTGAATCTGTTTCAAAGTCCTGCGGCTACATATCCGTCCCCCGACTTCTTCCGGTTCAAAAGTTTTCGTCACTTCTCCCCGGTTACGGATTTCCTTCACCAGACGCGGCCGCATCCGTTGACCATCATTTGCAATTGCATTGTAAAAAGCCAATATCTGCAAAGGCGTAAGCATCAATTCGTAGCCTACACTCATCCAGGGCAAAGAAATACCGGACCATCCCTTCTCTTTCGGATACTTAATGTACGGGGCCGCTTCTCCGGGTAAAGAGATGCCCGTTTTCTTATTCAATCCCATGGCATACCACCGATTTACAAATTTTTCAGGCTGCTTTTGGTAATGATCAAAAACAACTTTGGACAACCCGTTGGAAGATTTTTCCAACATCTGCCTCACCGTTACTTTTCCCAAACCACCATGCGATTCCGTCATCTTACGGTCAAAAAACCTGTAAACTCCGGTAGTCCCCAGATCAATCGTATCGTTGGGCTCTACACAACCGTCCTCCAGCAAGGTGATCATGGTTGCCGCCTTGATGACAGAACCCGGCTCACCGGCATTACCGATAGCAAAATTCTGGTTCTCCACATATTCACCGTTTTTCCCCCTGGCCATATTCGCAATAGCCTTGATATCTCCCGTTTTCACTTCCATCAGAATGGCCGAACCGTTTGTAGCTTCGCTTCTCTCCAACTGTCCTTTCAATGCATGCTGGACAATATCCTGATAATCCACATCGATAGTAGTCACCACATCCTGCCCGTCCACAGGTTCTTTTTGGGTAATCACCATCCACGTTCCGGACATCATCCGTCGGATTCCCTGTCCGTTCACCCCCTTCAGTTCGTTTTCGAAAGTAGCCTCAAGTCCGACCTTCCCTTCTTTTATCCCTTCTGCCGATTCGTTCAGATAACCGATAGTCCGCACCGCCAGGTTCGCATGGGGCTGAATTCTCTCATTGTAAACTATTGCCTGAAAACCTCCCTTGTTTTTTCCCAAACGGAAAATGGGAAATTTCCGGATCTTTTTCAGTTCGGCATGATTCACCTTTCTTCTATTGATCAACAAATACCGGTTAGGATCTTTCTTATTGCGGGCATAAGTAAGTTTGGACTTATAAAACTCTTTATTTCCATCCTTAAAAAAAGCCGAAAGGCAATAAGCCAGACTGTCCACTTGCTCCATAAACACCTTTTTGCTCACTGCTATCGGATCAAACCGCAATTCATAATAAGGAACCGAGGTGGCCAATATTCTTCCGTCAGCGGCACAAATATCCCCCCGGTTGGGAGCAATAGCCAAAGGCCTTTTCGGTATATTGACAGAGGCCTTTGCCTTCCACTCCTTAGCCTCTACCGTCATCACCACAATCGCCTTGGCTATGATCAGACAACCCAATAAAACAATAACGGTATACACGATTATTGTTCTCCATGTGATATCCTCTCTGATTTCCATCTTTACTTCCTATATAATTTCACAGGCGGTTCTTTGCTTTCTTCCAATGTCAGTCCTTCCTGTTTGATGCGTTTGATCACTTCCGACTGCTTGCGGATCAACATCAGGTCGGCAGCTGTGGTTATCGATTCAAACCTCAGATCCCTCACCTCTTTTTCCAGAGCAATCCTTTCGCGATGAAGCTTTTCCGTAGAATATCCGTTTGAAATATACCATATTCCCAGAAAAGTGGCAAACAACACAAACCGGATATTAGTCCTCAGCTTCTCCGCCAGAAGACTTCCTTCCAATAATCCCTTCACAGAAGGAGCTTTATTGCTCTCCCGGGATTCTTTCCCCGACTGATTATGATCATTTTCCACCGTATCCATATACCTGGACTTTACCTGTTAATCTTCTGTTTTCTCCGCTATCCGCAATTTAGCGCTACGGGCCCGCGGATTCCGCACCACCTCCTCCTCCGCAGGTACAATGACTTTCCGGTTGACCGGCTCAAAATTATGACTGACCCGTCCGTACAGCAAATCCTTTCTCACTTTTCCTTCCGCATTCCCAGCCTTCAGGAAATTCTTCACGATTCTGTCTTCCAGCGAATGATAGGTGATCACCACCAATCTTCCCCCCGGCTTCAAGACATCCATCGCCTGTTGCATCATTTCTTTCAAAGCATCCAACTCTCCGTTCACCTCAATCCTCAACGCCTGATACACTTTAGCCAGATATTTCTTTTCTTTCAATTTAGGAACACACGGTAGAATAGTCTGATAAAACTCTTCCGAAGTCCTGATTTCTTTTTGCGCACGGGATTTTACAATCAAATCCACCAAACGTTTGGCATTTTCGACCTCCCCATACTCCTTAAAAATAGTCAGCAGCACCTCCGGCTCGTAAGTATTCAGCACCATTGCCGCCGTCAGCTTCTTCCGACGATTCATCCTCATGTCCAGCTCCGCATCAAACCGGAAGGAAAACCCTCTCTCAGCCTCGTCAAACTCATGAGAAGAAACTCCCAGATCGGCCAATATACCGTCCACCGCTTCATATCCGTAATAACGGAGAAAATTCCGAAGGAAACGGAAATTGTGATTTATAAAAATAAAACGGTCGTCATCGGGAACATTCGCCAAAGCATCTTCATCCTGATCGAACCCCAGCAAACGCCCTTTCTCATCCAAACGTCCAAGGATCTCGGCAGAATGACCGCCTCCGCCATAAGTAAGGTCCACATATACCCCACCCTGCCGGATATTCAATCCATCCACAGACTCCTTTAACAATACCGATTCATGATACTCCGACATAACCTTAGGTTTTAATTGAACAACCGCACTCCTTATCCCTGAAAAATTTCTTCCGCCAAAGCACCCAGCTCCCCGGGACGAACTGCAACGGATTCATAAGCCTTCACATCCCAGATCTGAACCAAACTGTCCTGTCCGGCCAATACCATTTCCTTGTCTATCCCCACATCTTCCAACATCTTGCGAGGCAATAAAATCCGGCCGTTGGCATCCATTTCCACCTCCTGAGTTCCCCGGCAGAATTCCCTTAGAAAAGCCACATGCCTGGCATTAAAAGAATTCAATTTCAACTTCAAGCCAGCAATCATACGCTCCCACTCTTGCCGGGGATACATGTCGATACAATTTTCGAAGACATTCCTGCGTAGCACAAAAAATACCTGCTGCGATGCCACCAACTCCTTCCTGAAAGAAGCCGGCACCACCACTCTGCATTTGCTGTCTGCCTTACATGTATAATCTCCGATAAAAGAAGACATAATACCCTCTGCATTTTTAAATTTCCGTTCATCCTCATCCAACCTACTCAAATACAGCATGTTTAAAACAGTAAAACTTCTGAAAAATCAAATGAGGATTTGTGATGTAAAATTAAGAAATATTTCCCACTTTAAACCACTTCACCCCACTTTTTTATAAAAAATAAACACAAATTCCGCAATCCCTTAGTAGTCCAGACTTTCATCATACAAGGGGTAAACGAAATGTATAAAAGATGTTTTCTGAACCGGCAAGGAACCCTCCTCATCCCCATATTTTTCCGAAACCTTTCCATTTACCTATTTTGAGGGAGAATAATTACCCGCGAAATATATTATATTTGTTCCGGAAACAGAAATCACCCCTTACAACTAACACTATGAATTGATGGAAGAAACGATGAACAACAAGCCCCATCATCTGCAAAGCCTGCAAATCTTCGTGACCATGCTTATACTCCTCCTTTCCGGAGAAAACCATTTGCAGGCGCAAGGCGAAGGACAGCTCAGGAAAGACAACGGTTCCGACCGGATTCTTCCCGGAAAAGAACTCCGGGAAATAAATCCCGTAAATCTCTGGGAGGCCATCAAACAACTCGAACCCTCGCTTTCCGAAAACGATGAAGAACTCTACGGTTCAGACCCCAACCATCTTCCCGGTTCTGTCGAATTAAGAGGCAGCAACCACTGGCCTTCCCATTCCGCGCAACCAGTGTTTATCCTGGACAATGCACTGGTGGATGTACGCCGAATCCGGGATTTGAATATCAACGAAGTTGCCGAAGTGATCATTCGTAAAGATGCAGCCTCTTTGTCCGTATACGGACTAAGGGGAGGCAACGGAGTAATCGAAATCCGGACCCTCCGTCCGGCATCCGGTTCTATCCGCTTGTCCTATAGCTTTGACGGCTCAACCCAGAAAGCGGACCTGACCTCATGGAATCTTTTGAACGCTACAGAAAAACTGAGTCTGGAACAAAAAGCCGGTCTTTACCAATCTGAAAATCCCGCAACCCACCGGCAATTGCAACAACTGCTCACCGAAAGGCAAAACCTGACCGCCCAAGGCGTAAATACCGATTGGTTAAAAGTTCCCCTTCAGACAGCATTCAGTCACCGGCATAAAATCGATGTTTCCGGAGGAGACGAATTTATCCGTTACAAATTCACTTTGCGTGCATCCCCGGGAACCCAGGGAGTGATGAAAAAATCCCGGCGAGATATTTACGGAGCAGATGCCTATCTGGAATATCGCTACCGTACACTGACTTTATCCAACCGGATCAGCGTCGATAAGATTTATGCCAAAGCTTCTCCCTATGGCAGCTTTTATTACTACGGCACCATCAATCCATACTTCAGCGGACAAGATGCTGAAGGACTATTATATCCTTCATTAGGAGAAAACAGTTTTAACGAACAGGCAAATCCCCTGTATGAAACCTCTCTGAGCTCTTTCTCCAAGCAGGAATCCATGCACCTTTACAATAATGTCACCGCAAGCTATTCCTTTGCGGATCACTTCCGGCTGAACGGAAGTTTTATCTTTATCCGCGACCATATACAAAATGACTTTTACCTGTCACCGGACTCTTATGTCTTCTCAAAATTGTCAGCCGATGAAAGCAAAAATGCAGGAGTATACGAAATCACTCACAACAACCGGCTTACCTGCGAAGGACAGGTCGATCTTTCTTACCACCGATCTTACAAACGTTCAGTATTCGGAGCAAACATCGGAATGAATGTTTTCCAGGGAAAACAGAATTACGATACCTATGCCGGCGTAGGTATTCCGATCGACCGGATGAGTTTTATCTCTTTCGCAACTGCTTACGACACCTCACTGAAACCCGACGCCCACGAAGATTATGACCGGATGCTAAGCGGGACTTTATCCGCACACTACAGTTACGACAACCGTTATGAAGCCCGCTTCCACATGCGGCTGGACAAATCTTCCCTGTTAGCCCCCGATAAATGCCGGGCTGCCTTTTATGGAGGTTCGGTACAATGGAATATCCACCAGGAACGATTCCTGAAAAACCACCCGGTCATCAGTCAGCTGACCCTGCAAGCAGCCATAGGCACCAGCGGGAATATCGGTTTCAACGCCAATGCCCATACCCTGACCTACAATTACAACATTGGGAATGAATACATTTATAACTATTACCTGATAGGAACACAGATCAACAACCTGGTCAATTCCTCTCTGAAATGGAGCACCACACAAAATAAAAATATCACCCTTCAGGCAAAAGCCTACGGGATTTCCTTGACAATCAATTACTATGACAACACCGTCCGCAATCTCCCGCTGATTGCTCCGGCAGCCCTGGCCACAGGATTCGACCATATACCGGATAACGGAGGACGCATCCGGAACAACGGTCTGGAATATGCCCTATCTGCAAATATCCTCAATCAAACAGACGGCTTTCGCCTGCACCTGTTCACGACCGGAGTACACCACAAAAACAGCATCACCGCTGTACCAGACTATTTCCTGAATTTCTACAACGAAAAAGTCAGTGAACAGCAACCCCACGGCGCTTTATACCCCACCCTAATCCGGGAAGGAGAATCCGTCAATACCCTCTATGTCGTCCCGACTTTAGGCATTGAACCGGCAACAGGCAAGGAAATTTTCCAAACCCGGGAAGGAATGAGCAGCTACAATTACACGCACCAAGATGTCATCGCAGCAGGAACAACCACACCGAAACTAAAAGGAACCTTCGGATTCCGTTTTTCCTGGAAACAATGGCATCTGAATACTCATTTCTATTACAGCATCGGCGGAAAAACCTACAATTCTACATTAGCCGATGTCTGGTACGGGAATCCGGCCTACAATATGGACCACCGCATTTCCGACCAAACCATCCGGCAAGCCCGGGATCACTTTATAGAAAAGCGGAATGAAATAGGCCTGGGAAGCATCCGCACCGGCTATGAGTTCACCTCTGCAGCAACAGCCCGGTTGCACATGCACCAACTCGGTATCTACCTTACCGGCAACCAATTGTTCCATCATTGTTCTGCGGACTACCAAAGAGGATTGCTTTATCCCTTTGCCCGTACGGTGACTGTATCGCTCAGAGCAACCTTTTAAAACATTACAGCACCATGAAAGATTTAATATTCCCGTAACCGAATTGAAATATATACCCCATCATGAACAAATTCATACATATCCTCCTATTTTTTACATTTATACTGTGCGCCTGCAACGACTGGTTCGACATCCGGCCCCAAGGCGATATCGATGAAGAACGGCTCTTTTCAGACGAAGATGCCTTCCTGAATGCCCTGTCCGGCGTATATACCCAACTGCGGGAAAATACCCTTTACGGAGAACAACTTTCCCTATCCTCCCTGGAATTTATGGCACAAAACTTCATTCCGGATGATGAAACGAGCCGGTCACTGACAGCCTACGATTATACCCAAACCGAAAATCAAAAAATGATCCGGGACATCTGGCGGGACATGTACAACGCCATTGCCAACTGCAATAAAACACTCGAACATATCCTCTCCACAGAAGTTGTATTCAATTTTACCGGTCAACGCGAAATCATCACCGGCGAACTCTATGCCTTGAGAGGTGCTCTGCATTTCGAACTCCTCCGGATGTTTCATCCCCATCCGTCCGTGAATGCCTCTTTTAAGGGAATGCCTTATATGACTACCTTCGGAACTGAAACGGGTCCGGCTCTTTCTACAGACGAACTGCTGGAAAACAGCATACGGGACTTAAAACAGGCGGCCCGGCTCCTGTATAAAACCGACCCCCTGTTCATCGCATCCAACAGCAGTAATGACCAACCCGGCAAACTATCCCGCAAACTCCGGACTTTTCACATGAACTATTACGCTGTAACCGCAGAACTGGCCCGGATTTATCTCTATAAGCAAGAATATCAACAGGCCTACCACTATGCCGACACCACGTTCAGCCACATCCGTCAAATGAATGCCTCCTATCAGGTGTTCTATTACCAGGGACCGGGGAAATACAACAGTGACAAAAGCTTTTCCCGCGAACATATCTTTGGAATAGCTTCCGGTCCGGCCGGACTGACCCAGGTGGCCGAAAATCTATTTGAAACCCGGCAAATCGAAACTTGCAGAAATTTTATCCATATTTATCCCTCGGTAAAAGATACGCGTTACCGGGACTGGTTCAAACTCAAAGCCAATACGACTGACCATTTTATTCTTTCAGAGAAATTCTCCCGGGAATCTCTGCTGTCCGGCTATATGCCGACAAACAGCAAAACCCCGGAACTGCCCGTCCGCATCCCGTTTATAAAACTGGGAGAGGTGGCTCTGATAGCAGCCGAAGCCCTCAATGAGCTCAACCGTACCGATGAGGCGGCCGACTGGATAATTGAATTACAGGACAACCGGGACATCAGCATCATCAAAGACCTCAAAAATGCAGGTTCTCTCACCCAAGCGAGACTGGCGGAAGAAATCCGGGCAGAGTATCGGCGTGAATTCTATGGAGAAGGACAGCTTTTCTTTTTCCACAAACGCATGAACGACACCCGGCTGACCCGCTACGATGGCACCCTCATAGATATGCCTGCCGCCAATTATACCTTTCCCATCCCGGAAAACGGATTGTCGGCCCAATAAATTCAAACCACACACCTGAAGAAAATGAAAAAGCAATGCGATATAAAATCCGCCGGTAGCTGCCTGAGAGCCATTTTATTCATCCTGTCCGGATGTCTGCTGCTGAATCTGAACGCACAAGCCCAGAAAAACCTGACACTCCATTTCCACCGGCAACCTCTCCGGGAGGTCTTACAAGAAATCAAACAACAATCCGGATATAAAATTTTCTATAACAAGGAAAAAATAAACGACAATAAAAGCATTACCGTTTCCATCTCCGGGCTCCCTTTGCAAAAAGCCCTGCACCAATTACTGACTCCATTAAACCTGAATTTCGAGATCATCAATAACAGCATTGTCATCTCGGTTGCCAACGACATTGCCGCTGTACACGGGAAACCCCAAAATATAAAAATCACAGGTACAGTTACCGACGAAAAAGGACACCCCCTCCCGGGGGCCACAGTCCTACTGACCGGAGCCCAAAGCACCGGTACCGTTACCGATGAGGAAGGAAACTTTACTCTTCGGGTAACCTCCTTGCAGGACGAACTCCTCTTTTCATTCATCGGTTATAAACCCGTACACTTTAAACTCAACGGGCATTCCAACGTAAACATAAAACTGGAACCGGCCGTTCTGGAGATGGAAACCGTTATTGCCACCGGTTATTATCCGAAAGCCAGGAACAGTTTCACCGGAACCGCCGTTGTAGTAGCCGGAGCCGACCTGAGAAACATCAACAACAATAACTTTTTCGATGCATTGAAAGTTTTCGATCCCTCCTTCAAAGTGATCGATGACCGGGGAATGTTCGGTTCCGATCCGAACCGGGTGCCTGACCGCATTGAAATCCGCGGCCAAAACAGTTTTCCCGAAATCGCCGAAAGCAACCTGAAAACGGTCACCAGCCTGCCGGTCTTTATTTTAGACGGTTTTGAAATCAGTGTCGAAAAAATATACGACCTCGATATGAACCGGATAGCCAACGTTACGATACTGAAGGACGCCTCTGCTGCTGCCATTTACGGTTCACGGGCAGCCAACGGCGTGATCGTCATCGAAAGTAAACGGCCGGAAGCCGGTAAATTGCAAGTCAGCTATACGTTCAATGGAAACCTGCAAATTCCGGATTTGAGTTCCTACAACCTGATGGATGCTGCCGAAGTGTTGGAATTCCAGCGCCAAGCCGGAGTTTTCGATGCCTCGGAACCAGGTGAAGACGCCGGCAGCAAACTCAATTCCTACTATGTCATCCAAAAAGAAATCATGTCCGGAGTGAACACCTACTGGCTTTCCAAACCGCTCCGGGTCTCCTTTCAGCACCGCCACTCCCTTTTTATCGAAGGCAGTGTCAAACAATCCAAAGGCCAGGAAGGCAGCCTCCGGTATCAGATAAATCTGGGAGGCGGAGGCAACCAGGGAGTTATGAAAGGCTCGGAGCGCAACCAGATCAGCGCCGGAACAAAATTATCATATCAACGCAAAAGGCTGAATATCACCAACGACTTGCAATTCAGCCGGGTAACCAGTAAGGAATCACCTTACGGCACTTTCAGCAACTACACCCAAGCCCTGCCTTATCACCGGGAAAAAGACGAAAACGGGAAATACTACCGCATCCTGAGCCTGCAAAATGTCGCTCCGGCCGATATGAGCCTCGGGATCAATGATGCCCAGTTATCTCCGGTATATGAAGCCCGATACCTCAGCAGCTTCACAGGCAAAGAGAACCTGGACTTCTACAACAACCTGGGCATCAACTGGGAGTTAATCAGCGGCTTAAGGCTGAAGGGAAACTTTAAAATCAGCAGCGAAACCAGCCGTACAGATGCCTACCTGTCCCCCATGAGCTACAGTTACATCAAGGATAACGACAACACAGTCACAGACCCGGATGTATTGTTTCGCCGGGGACAATACACCCTAAGCAATACTTCCGGTCTTACCCTTAGCGGAAATATGGTCATTTCGTACACCCTGACCAGAAACAGACATCTGTTTCAGGGCATCATCGGCGGCGAACTGAAACAACAGGACACCCGTAATGATTCATACCTTGTCACCGGATTTATGAACGATGCATTGGCTCATCTCTCTTACGCCGCTCAATTCAAACAATATGGCCGTCCTGGCGGAGCAGAAAATACCATCCGTAGTGCCGGAACTTTCTCAAACCTCAACTATTCTTTCGACAACCGCTACCTGGTCGATCTGACCGGACGAATCGATGGCTCCTCCCTGTTCGGACGGAATCAGCAAACTATTCCGTTTTGGTCTGTCGGTATCCGTTGGAATATCTCCCGGGAGAAATTCATGGCAAACCGGGATTTCGTCAGAAATCTGGCTATCCGGGCAAGCATCGGAACCATCGGGAACCAACATTTCACACGGAATCAAGCCATGAGTTTATACACTTGGCTCACCCCGACCTACGGTCCGTTTTCAGGAGCGTCGGTATCCACCCTCGGCAACCCGGACCTGAAATGCCAGGAAACACTGAACCGCAACATCGGACTGGAAATCAGCCTATTAAAAGGTTGCATCAATCTGGACCTGAATTATTACAACAACATCACCAAAGGCAACCTGACAGACATCTCTATCGCCCCCTCCATCGGCTTCGGAACCTATAAAACCAATATGGGCGATCTGACCAACAGCGGCATCGATTTCAACCTGACGGTCACAGCCCTCAAAACCAAAAACGGGATGCTGAGCTTCAACCTGAACGGGACGCACAACACCAATAAAATCAAACGCATATCGGAAACCTTAAAAAAATACAACGATATGGTAAGTGAAAAAGCTGAAAAAGAAAATGTGAATGTATTTCTGTTTGAAGAAGGCCAATCCATGAATACCATTTATGCAGTGAGAAGTCTGGGAATAGATCCGGGGACCGGCAAAGAGATCTTCCTGACTAAAAACGGGGAAAGGACATTCGGATGGAATCCGGAAGACCAGATACCGGTGGGATGCAAAGAAGCGGTCCTGGAAGGCTATTTCGGTTTCAACCTGAAATACAAATGCTGGGACCTGGGCACCAGTTTTCACTACTCTACCGGTGCGGAGAAATACAACTACACCCTGCACGAAAAAATCGAAGGGGTAAACAACATGAAAAACAACGACCGCAGGGCTATGACAGAACGCTGGAAAAAACCGGGGGATGTAGCCCGCTACAAAAGTATCAAAGACACCTCCCCCACCCGGTCGACCTCCCGTTTCGTCCAGAAAGAACACATGCTCAGCCTGACCTCTTTGAGACTGAGCTACACGCTGCCAACAGAAAGACTGAAGCAAAAGTTCATCTCCCTGTTGCGGCTTTCGGCCACCATGAACGATCTGTTTTACATTTCCACCATCAAACAGGAACGCGGGCTCTCGTATCCGTTTGCCCGCACCCTCAATTTTTCGGCCCAGATAAACTTTTAAATCCGAGACACATGAAAACCTATTTATACCTCATGGCACTGCTAAACAGTTTTTCGCTCATTTCCTGCGGCAACTGGCTGGACGTCCTTCCCCAATCCGAAGCCGACGAAAAAGAAATGTTTATGACAGCCAACGGCTACTACTCCTCCCTGACAGGCGTATACATCAACATGGGCTCTGCCGGGCTCTATGGAGCAAACCTGACCCTGACCCTGACAGAACCCCTGGGACAACAGTATGCCATCAGCGAAAACGAACCGGAACGGGAAAAATGGAAAAACTTCGACTACACGACCGCCGAGGCCCAAGACAACCTGCTGACGGTCTGGAGCAAAATGTACAACAACATCGTAAACTGCAATCTGCTGATTTCCCACCTCCGGGAAGAGGAACGGACTCTTTTCGAAGCAGGAGTAAAAGAAACGCTACTGGGAGAAGCACTCGCTCTGAGAGCCTATATGTATTTCGATCTGGTCAGGATGTTCAATGAATCTTTAAAGGTTAATCCGGACTCCCGGAAAGTGCCTTATAAAACCGATTTCGGACTCAGTATCGGCACCTCTTTCACCACAGGCGAAATATTGAAATACCTGCTGGAAGATCTGACAGAAGCCCGGGAACTACTCCAAAAGCACGACCCCGTTGTCACCGGCAAATCCTACCGGGATAAATACATGAATTACCACCGGAATCAACGCATGAACTACTATGCCGTATGCGGACTGATGGCCCGGGTATATCTCTGGCAGGGAGACTACCGCCAGGCCTACGCCAATGCCAGCATTGTCATAAACAGCGGCAAATTCCGTTTTATCGAAGAAAACGAAATCACAGAAAGCGACCTTTATGGCAATGAACTAAAGTCCGATCGCCTGTTTATACCGGAATTGCTATTCGGCTTGTATACGGAAAGCATACAGGAAGTTTCGCGGACAAGATACGAAGGACTTTCCTACGATTTCATCCTGTCTACCAACTGCTATGCGGACGGCGATTTACGCCTGAATGCATGGCACGCCGACAACCGTTTGAACAAGATCAACCTCATCAAATACAAACGTTCTTCCGGGAACAAAGACAGCAATAATTACGGAGACCCGCTGGTGCCTATGCTCAAGTTAGGGGAAATGTATCTGATCGCCTGCGAAGCGGCCCTGAACGCCCCGTCCATCGGCAAGGATCCCCGGGAAATTCTCAATACCTTCAAGCAAAACAGAAAAGCACCGGAAATAGCTTTGCATGCAACGCCCGACGAGATCACCCATGAAATCACCCACGAATACATTTGTGAATTCAGAGGAGAAGGACAGCTCTTCTGGTATTACAAACGAGTCAATCAAAATGCAATCGACAACGGGAATTACTCAGGCTCCGCCATACAAATGGATCCAGCAGCCTATACCTTCCCATTGCCGCAATACGAAATAGATTTCGGAACCGGCAGTAACCATTAAATCCGAACGCCATGAAAACCATTTATCCGTTTATATTCATTTTCTGCCTGCTAGCCTCCTGTCAGAAAAAGGACATTATACAAGTAGAAACCACTTACAGTTCGCTGAACATTCTTAAAGGAGAATTCGGGGATGTGAAATACCCGGAAAGCTATTCTTTCAATGCCTATTTTCTGGGAGTGGGAGCGGACGACTACACCCTGAACATCCCGGTCCGCCTCTCCGGACTGATCGATTATGAAAACGACCGCAACTATCAGGTCAGGGTAAATACCGAAAAATCACAACACGTAGAAGCCGGCGTGCAATACAGTATCAACACCACCCAAACTTTCCGCAAAGGCCTGGCGGAAGACAGTATCCCGCTGGTCATCCACGTAGGGGCATTAAATGAAACGGATAATTACAAAATATACCTGGAACTGGTCCCCGGCCAAACCTTCCAGACCGGAATCAAGGAACTGCAATTCATAGAAATTGATTTCATGAAAAATGTAAACACCCCACCCCTGTTCTGGACCAACAACTCCAAACTGGCCAAACTCACCTACCATCCCCGGAAATGCATCAAATTTCTGGAGATCAGCAAAATCACAGATCCGGAATGGTCAGATCCCGGCAATAGTGTCATTGTCGATTATTGGATACAGGTAGCCACACAATGGTTTCTGGACCATGAAGAATATGATGAAAACAATAACCGGATTTATTTCGACGAATAATCAGAGGAGGTACTTATGAAAAAAATATTCTGCTTTATTTCAGCCGGCATTCTTCTGTTCCATGCCTCTTGCCTTGATGACAAAGACAGCCTGGCCACCCGTGATTTCGAACACGTATTGTCAGTGAAAGGCCTGCAGCCGGAAGACGGAAGGAGCCATATTCTCTACGTAGGCGACACCCTGAGTCTGGAACCCGAAATCACCTACACCGAAGACAGCCGTACCGAAAACTATATCTACCGATGGATCATCGGTAAGGACACCGTAGGCTGGGAACAAAACCTGAACTGGCTGATCACGCGTCCCAAAGGGTACGAAAATAAAATCACCATTCCGGGAGTCCTCATCGTACGGAACACAGTTACCGGTCTGGACTACAGAGAAACATTCAGCATCGAGATCTATGCCAATCTGACTCCGGCCTACATCGCCGTCTATGAAACGGCAGACGGAGTAGACTGGATTTCATTACAGGGAAAACCGGAGGCATTCACCCGCTTAACCGCCGGAATGAATGCCATGGTCAACGGAGACGACCAACCCATCAGCGGCAAATTCCGCGGAGCAATGGCTTTCAAATCGGAACTGGCCATATTCACCGACCAGGCTCCGGGATACGGCTGCACCATCAGTCTGCTGAAAGACAATGACGATGCCGATTTCAACCTGCCCATCGGCGAAATTGTATCCCCCATCCGGGGACGCGTATATTTGGGAAGTGAAACAAATCTGCATTTCCACTCCGTCCGATATTGTGAAGGAGGTACCCGCTTTCTGGTGATGAACGACAAACTGTATGCCTTCAAAGGTACGGAAAAAAGACTTCTGGTTTTTGACGACCAAACCTACTTAAAGGGCGAACATGTCGCACAGATTTTAGCCTCCAAACAATTTATGAGATACAAAAAAGCGAACATCATCCGCTACAAAGACAATTCCGTCTCCTGCTTTCACGAGTATAATCAGCAGGAAGAACAAATACGGCTGAAAGACGGTACGGCTTTCAAACTCGACAGTATTTGTGGCATGTTCACCGAAAGTACGGGTCTGGCCTCCAAAAAACCGTATAAAATATACCTTATCGGAAAAGAAGACAGCAATTATAATCTCTACGAATTCAATGTCACCTATGCAGGAAGTGCCTTCAGAGTACCCACCTGGAATAAAACAATTCCTCTTCCCCGACAGGTTGCAGAAGAAGCCATTGACTGGTTCGGAGCGTTCTCTCAACGCTACGGCTTTTACGCTACCAAACACTGCATCTACAAATTCGACTACCTGAACATCACCTCTTTCAATCCCGAAGCGACTCCATTCAAGAGCTTCCCGGCCAAATATGAAATTACCGGAATTTTCCCTCTGATCGGAGGTTCAGGGTTAAAAGATGCAGATGGATATACAGTCGTCTACCTGTACAACAAACAAAAAAATACGACAACCATCCATGTATACGATACCGTTACGGGCGCAACGGTAAACGAATATCCGGATGCCATTCCGGGCTTGGGAAAAGATTTCATCAAATGCTGACACACCGACTAGCTATGGAACCGAACTACGTTATACAATGTATCAACCTTACCCATTATTACGGGAAAAAACTGGTATATGAAAATTTAAACTTCAACGTTGCAGAAGGCAGGATATTAGGATTGCTGGGTAAAAACGGAGCCGGAAAAAGCACCACCATCAACATCCTGAACGGTTTTCTGGAACCCCGTTCCGGGCAATGCCTGATCTATGGGGAAGACACCCAAAACTTATCTCCGGCTACCAAACGGCGCATCGGTTACCTGATTGAAGGACACGTACAATATTCCTTTATGAATGTTCATCAGATCGAAAAATTCTATTCCGGTTTTTATCCCAACTGGAAACGGGACGCTTATTTCAATCTGATCCGTAAACTAAAAATCACCCCTCATCAGAAAATCTCCTCCATGTCCTGCGGCCAACGGGCTCAGGTTGCCCTGGGATTGATTCTGGCCCAGGATCCGGACCTTTTGATTCTGGACGACTTTTCTCTGGGGCTCGATCCGGGCTACCGGCGTCTGTTTATCGACTACATGCGTGAATATGCCAAAGCGGAAAAAAAAACAGTCTTCCTGACCTCCCATATTATTCAGGACATGGAACGTCTGATTGACGACATTCTGATTATGGACTACAACCGGGTATTGGT
>CAZMAE010000018.1:0-4241 GCA_964564205.1 uncultured Odoribacter sp.
TTGCCCGTGGCATTGAGCGAACCGCTGGAGCACGATGTGACTTTCAAAGTGAGTGTGACGGCCCGGGAGGGAATTTCCGAGGATCAGGCGGTGATAGACAATGCGGAGGTAACGATTCCAGCAGGAAGCGTTGACGCTACCGTCCGGCTTGCCTTGAAAAAACTGGCCTTTAAGAAGAAAGCAAGTTTTCAGGTGGAGATCGGCGATGTTTTCGGAGCTACGGCGGAGAACAGCATTTGTACGGTAAGTAAATACTTCAGGTTTGAAACCAACGATCTGGCGATTGCAGATTTTTCTTCCGAGGAAAAAACAGGTGAGGGAGCAGGCAACGGTTTGGCCGTGAATGCAATTGACGGAGCTACGGATAAATTCTGGCATAGTATATGGAGCGGTGGCAGTGCGCAATTGCCGGAGGGAATAGTCGTACAGCTTCCGGATCACATGACCGTTATGCGGGTAGACGTTGTCCGACGCGTGAGCTCTTCGCACAAAGACCTGAGGGAGATGAAGCTCTACCTGAGTGAGACGAACTCTGCATTTTTGAGAGAGGACGATGGCAGTGTCTGGGGTGAGCCTATCGGAGTATTGAATTGGCCGGATCAGGCGAGTGCCGATGTTGAAGCGAATACCCGGCGTTTGGAATTGCCTGCGGGGCTGGCCGGGAAATATATGAAATTGTCCTGTACGCAAAGCTGGCGCGATCCGAATGTACAGATTGCCGAAGTGGTGGTGTATGGATATACGGAATAAAATGGTTGTCAAACAGAACATAAATTAGAATATACTATGAAAACATGGAAATTAATATCGATGCTCCTGCTTGCTTTTATGGTTGGGGCGTGTGACGATGATCCTGCAGGAGAAGAAGGAAACGGAGGGGGATCCGTTCCCGGAGCCGGAAGCGGAGCTTTGAATCAGGTAAGTGTATCCTGGGGCACGGAGTCGAAGACAGTGCTGAAAAATGCCGGACAGGTATTGGTACCGGTGAAGCTGAGCGCTTCTGCCGGCAAGGCGGTGAAGGTCACTGTCGCTGCACAACAGAGCGATGAGGCGGACATTGCCCGCGAAGGTATAGATTTCGATCTGCCGGAGAAAGTGGTGACTTTCCCTGCGGGAGATACCGTGGCTTTTTTGACCGTGGATCTGCTGGATAACGGAAAAGTGGAAACCGACCGCACCGTGGTGTTGAATATCACCGGGGTGTATGACGGCCTGGTGGGTGCTGACAAAACCTGCTCCCTGTACATCGTAAATAACGCTTTTGTGGAGTTCCAGTATAAAAACCGGGAAGCTACCGAAGCTGCCGAAAGCTATAAAATTCCCGTATCGGTTACCGGTGAGTTGTTGGAAACCACTACTTTTACTGTACGGGTGAAAGAAGGAGGAACGGCACTGGAAGGAACTCATTTCAGCATCAAGGAAACCAATTTTACGCTGGCTCCGGGCGCCACATCGGCTGAAGTCGAGATTGAACTGACCGATGATGCTGTAGCGAATGAGGATCGTTGGTTCGATCTGGAAATTACCGATATTGTGGGTTCCAATGCAACTGTCGGGAGAAACGCTCCTCTTTGCCGGGTAAAGATCATCAGCGAAGAAGTATTTAAATCCGTGTCTTTCGATGCCTCTGCATACACTGTGGAAGAAGGACTGGATTTGCATATCCCGGTTTCATTGGATAAAGCTCCGACTTCGGGCGAGTCGGACGTTTTGGTGACGTTTAGCGTGAAAGTTGCCAACAGCACTGCCGTTGAAGGGGAAGATTTTACTATCGTGGAGAAACAAATCCGTTTTGTACCCGGCCAGAAGGAAGAAGAACTGGTGATCAAAGCAAGCGATAATGTGTTGATTAGTGCAGACAAGAACATCGAACTGTCCATCAAGGCTGCAGCTGGAGCGAACATCGGCGAGACGGATGTATGCACGGTGACGATTGAGAACAATGATTTCCCGGCATTTGAACAGGGTATTTATGAAATTGAAGAGGATCTGGGAGATTGGATTCTTCCGGTTAATATTCCTGCACAACCTACAGATAGCCGTTTGGTTGTAAAAGTTATTGCCGGAGAGGCTGCCCGAAAGGGTAAACATTATACGTTGGCTACCCCTGAAGTGGTTATTCCTGCCGGAGAGACCAGAGGTGAAATACATGTGAACATAGGTTATGAAATGGAATGGACTTCTACTCCGGAGTTTAAAATTTATGTAGAAGAAGCGAACGGAATTTTATTTAGCGATAATATTTGTTCTGCAAGCGTTTCTTTGCATCAGTGTGCTTTCCGTAAATTGCTTGGTGAATGGACCATGACCGGTAATGCTGATAATTGCAAATCACCCTGCGATGTTGTCATAACAAGCGTAGAATGGCAAAAAGAAATACATGTTGTAGAAACGCAACATATGTGGAGTCAACATGATACTTACTATAATTGCAAATATGATAAAATTACGAATACATTGACTATGCTTATGCAACAACGTTGTGAGAATCATATTTGGAATTACGGTCCTGGCATAGATTATGTCTATATGAGATATGTTATAGATAAAAAACTGGATCAAAAGGAACTAAATCTAAATTACAACCCTGACGAACTGAGTATTACCTTCCCCGCAGGTGTATGGATAGGCGGAGGTGGTTACCAGAATAATGAAGGAAATGTAGTAGCTTATGGTTTTTGGAGGGCAAATTCGGTTATGACTAAAAAATAATTTCGATCAAGAAGACGGGTCCTTGGGTTGTTTGCCTTGTTTACCAATGATAATGGCTGGCATAGACAAGCTGCTTGGTATTTGAATAATGTGAAGATGACCCGGCAATAATATTGGTTCGAATTATTTGAACGCAGGGTATTTAGATTGACATCCCGCGTCGGAACTTTTCTCATTTGGGGAGAAAGACCGGCGCGGGATATTTTCGTTATAGATGGGAAGCTTTTGGGGATTTATCCTTATTTTACAGCTATTTGCTGATTATCTGTATGTCGTGCAATTCTTTTATTTATAATCTTTTGGAAATTTAATTCGATCGATGAGTTTTTTCCCTATATTCGTACAATATTAACCTAAAAGACGGTAATTTATGAACGGGAAAAAATACCCCATCGGCATTCAGAATTTCGAGAGTCTTCGCAAGGACGGTTATGTTTATGTGGACAAGACAGCCTTGGTTTACCGGTTGGTGAATACGGGCCGTTATTATTTTCTGAGCCGTCCTCGCCGTTTCGGGAAAAGTTTGCTGCTCTCGACGCTGGGGGCATATTTGGAGGGAAAACGGGAGTTGTTCGAGGGGTTGGCCATCGAAAAGCTGGAGACGAAGTGGACGAAGCACCCCATCCTGCACCTGGATCTGAATACGGAGAAATACGACACGCCGGAGGCGTTGGAGAATGTGCTCAACGATGCATTGTCCTCCTGGGAAATGCTATACGGCAGTCGGCCATCGGAACGTTCGTTGGCATTGCGTTTTCAGGGGCTTATCCAGCGTGCCTGCGAACAGACCGGAGAGCGGGTGGTGATCCTGGTGGACGAATACGACAAACCGATGTTGCAGGCCATCGGAAGACCGGACTTGCAGGAGGCCTACCGCAATACGTTGAAGGCTTTTTACGGCGCCTTGAAGTCGAAGGACGGCTACATCAAGTTCGCCATGCTGACGGGCGTGACGAAGTTCGGCAAGGTGAGCGTGTTCAGCGATCTCAACCATTTGCAGGATATTTCCATGTGGGATCGTTATGCGGCGTTATGCGGCATCAGTGAAGAGGAAATGCTGGCTTATTTCGATGATGACATCCGAGCTCTGGGAGAGTCCAACGGCATGGGTTACGACGGGACGTTCGCCAAATTGCAGGAGAACTACAACGGTTATCATTTCTGTGAGGAGAGTGTGGGGGTATACAATCCGTTCAGTTTGCTCAATACATTTGCCCAATGTCGTTTCCGCAGTTACTGGTTCGAGACGGGCACACCGACCTATTTGGTAGAGTTGCTGAAACTGCACCATTACAGTCTGAACGAGATGGCTCATGAAAAAGTGGCCTCCGATGTGTTGAACAGCATCGATTCGGCTTCCAGTAATCCGATACCGGTGATATACCAGCGCGGTTACCTGACGATAAAGGATTATGACAAAGAATTTGATATGTATACGCTGGGTTTTCCGAATCGTGAGGTGGAGGAGGGTTTTGTGAAATTCCTGATGCCTTTTTATACGAGTATCACAGCTCCGGAGACAGGTTTTG
>CAZMAE010000019.1:0-27397 GCA_964564205.1 uncultured Odoribacter sp.
CCGATCCTGATGATCCGTTTCCTCTGCAGCCTCCCGTTCAATGAATGGAAACCACTTGTTATCCACCTGAGTCTCCTTGATCACTTTCGATGCATACTCTCCCGCCAACGAAGTATTGCCCCCGTAAAGCGCCACCCGCGCAATGTACCCCTGCACGGCATAATAATTCATACGCAACGGACGGTAACGCATAGTATTGGACAGACCGTTTTCCGCCGCTGAAAACAACGGTCCTTCCGTAATCACAGGATCATAACCGGCAAGTAATTGCTCGGCATCGCGCAAATCGGTCAAAATCATATTCAACACCTGGTTTGCCGGCAACATTTCCCGTACCACCAAATCCGAAGAACGCACATAAGGCATACATTTCTCTTCCGGATCGATGTTATACACCGGACCGAAAATCCGGAACAGTTCGAAATGCAACAATGCCCTCAACGCCAACGCCTCCCCCCGGATGATATGATAATTCCCGTCATCCAGCACCGCCCTGTCCTCCTCGCAATGTTCCAGCAATGTATTGACATTGTTGATCAAAAACCAGGCTTTCGACCAGGTTCCCTCCACCGCCTTCCTTTTCGCATCCGACTCGTAACGGGACAAAGCATAATAAAGATGTTCATCATCCGAACAATCGTAATACTGTGCCAGAATATCCATCGTTCCGTAGGTCAACGTACTCCCGTACAAAGAATAATCCAGCAAATCAACATATATCCCGTTCAAAGCAGTCAAAAAACCCTCTTTTGTGCTGAACAAATCCTTTTCCATAATCCGGTCTTCCGAACCGATGTCCAGCCAGTTGGAACAAGACGACAGACATACGGACAGAAAAGCGATACAACTATATTTAATTAATGTCTTCATAACACCCTCCTATTTTAAAATCTTAAACTCAAAGAAAAGGTCACGCTCCGCGCAAAGGGATATTCAATGCCCCGCTCTTCCTTAAAAGAAGAAATCCGGAATATTTCATTCATATAAGCTCTGAATGTCAACCCACTGGCACCTACATATTTCAGCCAGGCCGCATTCGTTTCATACCCCAACGATATCGACTCGCCGGAAAAAGTATTCTCCGTCATGACAAAACGCGAAGACATCGGCGTCGTGGAATTGTTTTCCTGAATTCCTTTGAATTTTGCATGATCACCCGGTTTCTGCCAGCGATCGTATAAAGCCCGTTTATCCTGATTGCGGTAAACCATCGCATCGGAAATATTTTCCACCTTATTGTACAACGCCGATGCCATCACCTCTCCTCCCAAACGATAACGGAAATTCACAGCAGCCGAAAAACCTTTCCAATAGAAAGAAGTTCCGACAATTCCCTCCACATCGGGACGGGAAGAACCCACGACGACCTCATCATCCGCCGAATAAATAAAAGTCTGCGTACCGTCTTTCTTCAGGAACACCTCCCGGCCCGTCGCCGGATCGATGCCCAACGACGGCACCGCCCACATGTCGTCCGGACTGGCTCCCTCATAATACCGCGACAACGTTTTCGAACTTCCTTTTTCATTTAAATAGGCCAATTTGTCGCCGATTTCCCGGTACTCCGATTGAGACGTCCGGAAATTAAAATTAATCATCCAGCTCAACTCCTTCTTTCTGATTACCGTCCCGGACACTGTTCCGTTCCATCCTTGTGCAACCTGTCGCCCGAAATTCGTATAAATCCTGTTCGTACCGAGAGAAGGCGGCATTCCGATACTCACCAGCAAAGGATCCGTATCCTTATAGTAATAATCCAGCGCCACTTTCAACCGATTCCCGAACAGGGCAAGATCCAAACCGATATTCTTATCCAAGGTTCGCTGCCAGTCCAAATTCTTATTACCGAACCGCTCGATAATGGCACTTGTCCCGAACACATTCTGATTCGATACATTATAACGATAAGTCTTCATTGCCTGATAGGCATCGAAATTCTGGTTCCCCGGGTTACCGATAGAAGCCCTGATCTTAAAATTATCAAATAGGCCCAACGCTTTCATAAAACTCTCATTGTGCAGGTTCCAGGCCAAACCGAACGCCCAGGTCGTTGAAAAACGTTTGTTGGTACCAAAGCGGGACGTTCCGTCCGAACGCACATTGAAATCCATCAAATAGCGGTTGGCAAACGAATAGTTGACATTCATAAAAAAACTGGCCGCACGACTCTTTTCCCTCGAGAAAGACGGCTTTTGTCCATCCGTGAAACCCATTGAAAAAGCAGGATTAATATGCAAATCACTCGTAAACCCAACGGCAGAATAACCGTCCCGGCTGGTCTTGTTCTGATTGACGGACATACCGCCGACAGCGTTTACCTGATGCTTTTCGGCAATCAATTTTCCGAAAGTCAGACTCAAATCACCGTTATAGGAAAAAGTCTCCGTCGTATTGCTGGTGAACTGTCCCCGTTTCAACTGCTCCGTTTCTCTGAAATCAGGGTGTTTCGGCGACTTAAATGCTTCTGTCTTCGAAATACTTTTACTCAAACCGAAACGTCCCTGCAAACGCAAAGAACTCAGAATTTGCCATTCGGCATTAAAATTATTCCTCAGGGCAATCGTATTCGTTTCATTCGTATTCTTAATACCAAGCTTATACATCGGATTGATATACTCATCGGTCTGTTGATCCGGACCTTCCAGATACATCGGAACCTCACCGTCCGCAGTCATCTTCCGGTTGTAAGGATTGGCCCACGCAAAATCGGAAAAACTGACCGGCTCCCGTTCGGAATTCGTCACATCCATGCTGAACTTATTGGAAAACAACAAACTATTTTTCCGGTAAGACAAATCAATATTGCCACTAAAAATATCCCGGTTCGAACCTTTCATCACACCGTCACTATTTTTATACCCCAAACCCAAACCGTAACGCATGGCATCGTCTCCTCCGTCGATATACAACTGATGGCTATGATTGAACACCGTCCGCAAAGGTTCGCTGAGCCAATAAGTATTCACCCCGCGTTCCACTTCCATCAAACGCCGGTAATATTTATTGTCCAACTCCACTTGAGTCATATAATTTACCTTATTCTTATCCGTATACTTGCCCGACAGACGCTCGAATTCCAGTTTCTCTCGCGCATCCATCAAATTATAATCAGTCAGATCCGGAAACGATATGCCGTAATTTCCATTATAGGAAAGACGCAACTTTCCGGCCTCCGGCTGCACGGTCTCCACCACAATCACCCCGTTGGCCGCTTTCGAACCATAGATCGCCGTAGAAGCGGCATCCTTCAATATAGTCACACTGGCCACCCGGTCCATATTCAGATTGACAATAGTCTGCAAATCCGTCTCTACCCCATCCAGGATAAACAACGGCTGATTCGGGTCGTGCTCGAATTCAGATTGCAAACCGATCACACTCGTCTTGCCGCGAATCTCGATGTTCGGCAGCGTATTCGGATCGGACCCCATCTCTTTGCTCTCGATCATCAGCATGGCAGGATCCAGAGTTTTCAAACTTTGAATAATATTCGAAGTCCCGATCATTTTCAGATCCTCCTTCGTATAAGTGCTGGCCGACCCCGTAAAGCTCTCTTTTTTACGGGTATAAATACCAGTCACCACCGCCTCTTCTATTTCAGTGACCAACTCGGACAGGACAACCGTCAGCTCTTTTTCTCCCCGCCACATCACCTCCTTCGGCTTCATCCCCACCATAGTAAAGGTCAATATGGCTGTCATATCCGGAAGTTCGAGCGTATATTTCCCATCTACGTCGGTTGCCACGCCAAAGGTCGTCCCTTTGATCATTACCGTCACTCCGGGAAGCGGTACTCCGTTTTTATCCGTTACCATACCACTCACTTTGTAGCTGTTTACCTGCGGCTGCTCCTGTGGCTTTGTCGCTTTCAGCTTCAATACCACCGTTTGATCTACAATCGAATAATCCAAATCCGTACCTGCAAGGCATTTTTCCAACACATCACCCAGTTTTTCATCCGTAAAATGAAAAGTGAGATTTTTTACCCGCCCTACCTGCTCATCCTGATACAAAAAGGTGTAATTCGTAGATTTTTCCAGCATTGAAATAATCTCCGCCAGATTGACATTCTGCACCTCAAAAGAAACTTTCCTCAATTGGGCATACGCACCCGCCAGCATCGGGAAAGTCAAGAAAAACAGGAAAAATGTAAAAAACATGATTCTTCTACACCTTCCCAGCAATCTTCTTGGTATAAAGAAGATCGCATGTTCCATTTTTTTCATAAATTTGTACTATTAAATTAAACACTAAACGGCCTGTGTGCCGCTTTGAAAGGGCAGAGTATGTGGGTACTCTGTCCTGTTTATTTTTCGGCTACAAAGATCTTTCTTCCTTCCACCTTAAATCGGATTCCTCCTGTCATTTCCAGCATACTGACAACATGCTCAAAGTCATCATACCGTTTCAGATTCCCGGAAAACGACACTTTTTTCATAGATTCATCTTGGAATATCACCTCCACATTATACCAACGTGAAATAATATGCATAACCTCCTCCAGAGAGCGTTTCCGAAATACGAACTTGCCATCTTTCCACGCAATGTAAGGGAAAACATCTACTTTCTTTTTTCCCAAATTACCATCGGTTCCAACCACTCCCTGCTCACCCGGTACCAAAATAACCGCTTGATCGGCTACAGAAAAGCGGACAGCACCTTCGACAAGAGTCGTCTCGATTCGGTTCTCCTCTTGATAAGAATAAACATTAAAACTAGTACCCAATGCCTCTATCTTCGCTTCTCCGGTAACCACGACAAAAGGGTGTTCTTTATCTTTTGCTACCTGAAAATAAGCTTCTCCTGTCAGAAAGACTTTCCGTTCAGGACCTGCAAATTGCACCGGATAACGCAGTTCGGAAGCCGAATTCAAATTCACAACCGTACCATCCTGCAGCGTCACCGAATACTCTCCCCCTCTCGGAATTGACAAAATATTATATTGAATTTTCTCGGTCCGTTGCCCGCCAATATAGCTTAAACGTTCTTTAGCAGTGTGTATTTCAGCACCAGGTTGTACCAGTATCGAATCCCTGACCGAACCGCCTAACAAAATCCGCCCTCCATCGGCAAGTATCAGTTCCGCTTTCGCATTTCCAGGTAAAATATTTTCAGTCATCAGCCCGACCGGATTCCGATCATTTTTATCCTGCAGTACAAAATAAGAAAGCCCGCACACCACCAACAACAATACCGAAACAGCAACAGCAGTCACTTGAAACAATCGGACTCGCCTCGAACGATGTTCACATTTTTGCCATATCTTCAAGTAGGCCATCACCAAATCCACTTGTTCCCATTGTTTACTTTTCGAAATGATAAACTCCGGTGTCAGAATCCGACGATACAGTAATTCATTTTCCGGGGACTCCTGTCGCCACCCATCAAGTGTTTCCTTCTCCTTTTCGGTCAACTGTCCCCGGACAGCTTTCGACAGTAAAAAAGTAATCTCCTTATAATTTTCAAACTCTGCCATAAAAGCTTTATTCATTCATACACTTATATGACACTTCAAAAACAAAAAAGAGGTAAAAAAATTTTTTAAAAGCGAAAATAAATGATCTTATCGATGGATAAATAAAAGTAAATATCAGAAAACAACTGAATTAAGAAAACAAGGCAACAGGAAGAAAAAGAAATAATTTCCCCAACTTTTCCTTTAAAATTTTCCGGGCTATCTGCTTTTGCTTTTTTACAGTCTCTACTGCAATATTCAATTTTTCTGCAATTTCTTTAGCACTATAACCTTCTAATGTTAAAGAAAATACTGCCCGGCAAGCAGGAGGCAGATCCTCCATTGAATTCATGACCAAGCGGAAAGTTTCTTCTGCAATATAATTATTGATTTCAGTAATATCTATCTCTTCTGTAAAAGAACGCGTCGCCTCGTTTCTTATTTTCTCGGCCCGTAAATAATTAAAACACTTAAAACGAACCATCTGGTAGACATAGGCAGAAAAATCATCGACAGCGCTCCAACGTTCTCGGGTTTCCCAAAGCTTCACAAATACTTCCTGTACCAAATCTTCAGCTACAGTTTTGTCTCCCACGTAATACAAAGCAAAAGAAGTCAGGGAAGGGTAGTAATCCATAAATAAATTACGGAAAATTTCATCTTCTTCTACTCCTTTGATTGTAAAACATTTAGGCATAAAACAAAAAAACGATTCTACTAAAAAATTCATACAGCGGTACAGATCCATACCCCATACGTGGCCAAAATTAAAGATTAAAACAGTTCCAGCCAAATTTTTATCATCTATTATGAATCTTCGTCTATGATGGAACTTTCAGCTGAACCTTCAGGACAAAAATCGCTTTCATCTCTTCCCCACCAACACTTACGCCAAGACAACCAAAAACCATATTACAATTAAAACATAAGGTGGCTATAATTCGCGAGATTATAACCTTCATCACAATATTTGTTTCACACGGCAGAAGCCATTAAATATTCACATCGTATGTGAATTATCGAATGCAAAAATTTTCCTTATTTCCTTTCGGAATTCATCCGTACCTTTCAAAAAATCCGTCCATACCTTTTCAAAAATTCGTCCGTGTCTTTTCAAAAATTCGTCCGTATCTTTTTGAAAATCCGTCCGCATCTTTTTGGAAAAACAAGCGCTTGTTTTTTCAATTTGGTACGTACCAAATTGAAATTTCTCCCGTATCTTTTTGGAAAAACATACGGGAGAAAATCTGGAAACAACCGGACCTGTTCCGGTAAAGATATATTCAATTGCGATTTTATCGCTTTCATCAACTTCCGGGAAGAATATGTACAAAAAATATTCCGTGCAAGCTTTTTGTTATTCTTTCCCAGACAAAGTCACGGCTCTTCCATTTAAAAACGGGGATGAAATTCAAAAAAAGGCTTGTTTTATAGCAAAAAATCTTTAACTTTACGCACAGCGATGCGAAAGCACCGCTTTTAGTATTTCTTTTCCATCATAAATGACTTTTTAAGAGGCGGGAAAAATTAATTTTTGCTTCCCGCCTCAATTTTTTCTACGCAAAAGACGTGCAGAAATAATAGAGTTCGACAAGCACAATCTCAGAAGCTTCCGCACAATGGGCCTGTTAAAGAACGGCATTTCCTCAGAGGCCACACTGTGTCGTGTGGAGGCTGTGTCGAAATAGGCACAACCTCCCGGGAGCCGTCAATACGATTATTATTTCCGGATTTCTTTCCCGTTCAACTTATCGATCAGCATCTCCATGGCTTTTTTCATATTCCCGGAAAGCTTCATATTCCCCATCTGAGTCTGCACACTACGGCGACCGGATTCCAAATCGGCCACGCGCTGCTGCAACAGAGCGAGCACAGTTTTCCGGGGAGCCTCTTCACGGCAATCCTTCACAACCGGAGTGCACCATTTGCAAAGCATTAGATCCGGAATATCGAACTGTTTTCCGTATTCCTGCAAATACTCCACATAAGCCTGCCAATCCCCCTTCTTCTCGTTGTAATTCATCAATGTCGTCAACCGGTGATTCTCGCGGGTCGCCTTCTCTACACCACATTCTTTCATCAAATCCAACCACTGATCCATACGTTCGGAGTCGAGCCTTACCGTCCCGTTTTCCTGAACGATCAAGCTACGGGCATAATTCGACCACACATTTTGCAATTTCATTTTCACCGGCGTATCCCCTATGGCAGCACTCAGTTTCTGCGGGTGTTTCGCAGTATACACAAAAGCAGGGGAAAAAGGATTACTCAGATAACGCATAAATACATTCGCCAACCGGCTGTCATCGGCAAAGGTCTTCTCTTTTCCCTGAAGGAGAATTTCCGCCACAGCATTACACTGACTGTGCTTGTAAGCACTGCCTAACGTATTCAGGTAACTATAGAGAAACGCCTCATCCCGTTCGCCGTCGGCAAAACGCCGGTCCATCTCGGCCGAAGTCTTATCCTCGCTGGTTTTCGTGATTTTTTCGATGAATTCTTCAGCACTGCATCCGCCGAGGAAACGTCCGATTTCCTGGCCGGTAGCAGTGAAAACGATAAACGTAGGATAAGCGGAAATCTGCCATTTTTTGGCCCATTCCGGTCCCTCGCCCGTTTCCATATTCATTGTGAGGGCTACGAATTTCGGGTTCATAAAATCGCCCACCGTCTTTTGCGGAAACACCGACTTCGCCATCATTTTACAAGGCCCGCACCACGAGGTATAACAATCCACGAAAATCAGCTTCCCGGAACTTTTCGCCTTTTGTACAGCCTGTGCAAAAGAGACACCTTCCGCCTCAAAAGCCACTCCTCCGGCAGCTTTTTCCTGCCCCCACGCCTGCCATCCGAGGCAGACGAAGAGGAAGATCAATAATTTCATCTTTATCATATTTACATTCAATATATCAATTCGTGTCAGAATCCTGCATACAATATTTCCACCCCATACTTTTTACTTTTCCCGGAACGGTATACACTTTAGGCTCGCCAACTAGGTTTCCATTCGTTACATTAATTCTGAACTGATAGAGTTTACCTGTTTTTGTCTCTTCATTCCAAGTCGCAATATGAAGTACACTGTTACGATTGGGCAAGAACACACAATGGAATTGCGCCGATTCAAATTTCTGGAGCTTCACACAAGTAACGATCTCCTTCTCTGACGAGGACTCCCATACGTTTTCCGTATCGACATTCTCACCATTATACATCATCTTATAAACACGATTGCCACTACCATACATGGCATAAAATCCCTCACAAGCAACTTCAAAAGTAGAGATGTCCGCAATACCGGGAGCCGATGTAATATCTTTCCACATCATTCCCATCGCAGGACTTTCTCTTGTAAAATCAGCCTGAGCCAAATAATACGAATTCCCGTTTTTCATAACAAAAAATTCATATTTATTACCGGACGGCCCCATATTCATTCCATAATTTCCTCCCCAATCGGCTGCGATCAAGGAAGCCCCGACCTGATTAACATCAAATCCTGCAGAAGATGGAGTTTGAGCCACAAATTTAGTTAACTTCACTTCTTTTCTCCTTTGCGCCAGAAAACAGCCATTGGTCTGGTCATACACCACAGCAGCAAACGGAGCATGGAACAGACTGAGCCATGAGGCCAATTTTCCATAATTCTCTATCGCAGGAACACCCAACTTCTGCCGCCCTCTTGATGCATTAGGACCGACATATACTTTATTATCATTAATAAACGAATCGCTGAAATCGTTAGGGCCGTTCCCCGTTCCCGATCTCATATAGGCTGTTAATGATTTAACACCCGGCACCTCATAGAAGAAGTCTTCAAACGAAAATACCCGTTGAAATGTCTCTGTACTTATTCCGCACATGTCTTCTTCCGTGGTCATCATAATCAAATCCCCTCCTTTCCCCGGCATCAGTTCATTGGCAAGCGATATAACAGGTTTTTGGACTTCAACAGGTTTCCCTTGCATATGCGCACCGTTAGACGATTTATACAAGTCCCAATAAACCACATCCTCAGAAAGCCAGACAGCCTTTGTCAACGCATTGTAAATCAAACCCAAATCTGAAGTTCCAGGTTGATCACTCGGTTCATACAGAACCAACCAACCGCTCTTCTTAATCGTACCCTCTACATCACGGTTAAACTTCAGATATTGCTGAATTCCGTTCTCCCGGTCAGTGACGGTAAGCTGGACAATATAGGTCCCAGGCACCTTGTTTATCTGAGCTTTCAATACACGAGTCCTACCCAATGTATCGACCTTATTTGTTTCCTCGTCCCCTCCTAATCCAAGGGTCGTATATATTGTCCATACATAATCGAGAGGCGCATCGTTATCATTTACAACCAATTGTTCGCCATAATAAACAGCAGGAGAACACTTCAACGTATCGAAACGTTGTATCACCCCTTTTGCAGGGATACCCAAACCTGCAGTGTCTATTTTTATATCCGGTAATACCTTTAAATCGTAATTACCCTTGTCGTCATAACAAGAGAGGAATATCGTGCAGAGAACACAAATTCCCAAGGCATAAAATATGAATTTTCGCATAATTATTTTTTTTAATTTCTAACGTTAATTATCGAATGATACCAACTGACCGCTTTCATCACGCAACGGGGCATCGGGATTGTTCGGATCACTGTTGAATTCCTCAAGTGCAATCTTAACTTTCGGTACAATATAAGTGTTGAAATAGACATAACCGTAAGTATTGGTCGATTCATCAAAAGTAACAGCGCTGCCGTACTCTACTTTAAAATCGGCGACCTCCAATACCGAAAGAATAAACTGGTACTTTTTAGCGCTATATGTGCCAAAGTAATGCGACAGAATGTTATAGTACGACGCATCATCGTCCCAATTATCCGGTTTTGCCAAATAATTTTTCAATACCACCCGCATCACAGATTTCTCTCCGGTTCCAGGTTCAAATTCATCATTCGCCTTTAAGCGGAAATTCAAATGCCCGTCTTTCCGGGTGAAAGAATTCGGATCTTTCAATAATGCCGTATTAAAAATTATAGAACACTCTGCCCGGGTTTCATGAGCTTTCAATGTATATACCTCTGTCTTGAAGCTCCCCTCTGCCTCGGCCAAATCACCCTCAAATGCCTCGATCTCAAAAGTCCGGTCATAATCGGTCGGCACTCCTGTTATCTGAGCATAGAAAGTAATCGTCCTTTCTCCCATATAATTCGAATAGTTATGAGTTATGCTGTCAACAACAGATGCAGAATTGCCAAACCATATATTCATAGCTGTATGGCTCGTGTCGTATAAAGACATCTCATTTTTCTCGCAACTGGCAAAACCCACAATACCCAGGAATGCCAAAACTATATATTTCATATTTTTCATCATACAATCTCCTTTCTTTTTATCGGTTATTTTCCCGTTGGGCCGCATCCGTCTCACTCATCGGCAACGGGAAAGTATATCCCTTAGATGCAATAATATCCGTTTCTGTACTACCGTATATAGTCGCACTGTTCAAACGCTTATACAGGAAAAAAAGCACTCCTTCGCCGAAGAATTCGCGACGATATTCATTGATCAGTTCTCCGTAGAAATCCGACGGATTGCTATTCAACTCCGACGCGCCACGATTTGTACGTAATACGTTCCAGGTTTTGTATGCCTCGGCATTGCCGGCACGATACTCGCACTCAGCCTGAATGAGAAACATCTCGCTCAGACGAATTAACGGCATCTTATTTACATAGTACAAATCAGTAGAAGCAAGAACATTGTACTTCTTCAAAAACCAATAATCCGAATTATCTCCCAATCCCGGAGCAAAACCATATACCAAGCGATAGTCACCGTAATCTACATAATACTCACTTTCGATTTTCTGCTTCTCTACACCGAATACCGACAAACTACCTTCCGGATCAAAATAAGTCTCCGACAAAGTAGACAGAGTCATATTGTTCAGGGCAAACAATTGTTCAGTTGCAAAAGCCATATCTGTTCCTTCACTCATATCCACATTGGTTGCCCATGTGAACACTTCCGAATCGATGACGGCTTTTGCACACGCTTCTGCATCGGTATATCGCTGCATCCACATATACAAACGTGCCTGCAGACCTTTTACAGCATAGTAGTTGAGATGCACCTGACGATTCATCAAATAACCGTTATCATTCAGTTCCGTAATTTCCTCTCCTGTGAGGATAGGATCCACAGCCAATAATTTTTCTGCCTCCAATAAATCGGTTTCAATTTTCTCCGCCACTTGCTTTACTGTCAATTGCGGAAACACCCGATAAGTCAAGTCGGTACAATAGGGGATAGCCGGCATATCCGGATCTACCGCATAGCTCACGCCGAAGCAACGCAACAAATCAAAGTGCTGAAACGCCCGCAAAGCCAATGCCTCACCTTTGATAATAGCAAAGTTCTTACCCGTGAATTTTTTCTCTGCACCATCGATATGTTTCAATATGTTATTTACATTGGCTATTCCGTTATACAAACTTGTCCATACAGATGCTATCATACTCTGGGCGGCCGATGTCGTATAGTCATAGTTTATAATATCCTGGTACGAAGGTCCATAAGATGAAGAAGGATATCTATCCCATTCCTGTCCCATCACCCCTATGGCTCCGAATGTCAATTCTTTCGCGTAGGTATTGTCGGATACCATCGAAGAATAAACACCCGACAGAGCTTCTTTGAAACCGGTTTCACTTTTAAACAATTCGGTATCCTCCACCTGCGATTCAGGCTGGACGTCCAACCAGTCGTTGCAAGCTGTCAACAACACGCAAAGGGCGGTTAACAGCATTCCTTTGTATATCATATCTCTATAGTTCATAACGATCAATTATTAAAACGTTGCCGATAAAGAAAACGAGAAATTCCGGGCATACGGGTAATCCGTACCTCTTTCCGTTTTCACGGTAGACACCCGAAAAATATCGTTCATGTAGAACGAGAGTTTCAAACGTTCTATTTTGCTTTTTTTCAACCAGTCCATATATTTGAAATCATAATAGCAAGAGAAAGAAGCAAACTGCAATTCGTTGTTTTTCTCTATAAAACGCGAAGTCGGATAAGTGGTGGTCGGCCGCCAGGTTATGTTTTTGAATTTGGCTACGTCTCCCGCCTCTTGCCAGGTGTCATGCAATACCCGGCGATCTACGTTATGAGCGATATTCACATTTTCAACCCGGTTCACCAGGGTTTGGTTGTAGTAATCGCCACCGAAACGGTAGCTGAACGAACAACTCATACCGATGCCTTTGTATTCGCCGCTAAAACCGAAATTTCCGCGATATTTCGGAGTGGCGTCACCACAAACAACTTTATCGTCAGCATCATAAATATACGTAGTCGTGACTCCGTCTTTTTTCAGAAAAAGTTCCTGGCCGGTAGCCGGATCGATACCCAGAGAACGAACCGCCCAAATAGCGGTCATCGATTGGCCTTCTTCGTAACGGATGACAGGCAAATTGGTATTGTTGTCACCTGCCTCTTCTTCCTGTTTGTCATTAAAGGCTTTCAAGGCATCGCTGATTTCTACCACTTTGTTTTTGTTGTGACCGATCGTTGCATTCAGCGAAATGTAGTCGCTGCCTTTTTGGTAAACACGCCAATTCAGCGTCGCGTCAAAACCGGTGTTCTCTACATTTCCCAGGTTTTCCATATAAGAGTTGAAACCGGTAGAAGTCGGCAAAGTAAAAGCCAGCAGGGCATCTTTCGTTTTTTGTTTATATATATCCAGCCGCAGGTTTAAAGACCGGAACAATTGCATATCGAAACCCGCATTGAAATCGGCGGTCTGCTGCCATTTCAACTTATCGTTCGCCAATGCCATCAGGTATGCGCCGGTAATATTATCATAAATAATGTCATCATAGAATGTGTAGGTAGCCTTTGCCTGATAGGGATTGAAGTTCTGACTACCGGTCAATCCGTAAGAAACGCGCAATTTAAACAGGTCCAGCCATTCCGAATTCTGCATAAATGCCTCGTTGTGCAAATTCCAGCCGAGACCGGCAGACCAAAATGTTCCCCAACGGTTGTCCGAACCGAAAGCGGAGGAACCGTTATAGCGCAAGCTTAAATCCGCCAGATAGCGTTCATCGAAGGAGTAGTTTACCGCACCGGTGAAACCTACGCTGCGCGTGGTGCTTTCTCCGCCGAAAGGACGCCCGTTGTCAGCATATTGTTTGGCAAAAGTGATGTGGTCCACATGGTTGTTCATAAAACCCCAGGCCATCATTCCATGAGAATCTGTAGTCACGTTATTCAAGCTCCAGGCAATATTCGCCAACAACATATGTTTGCCGAACTGTCCGGAATAATTGGCCGTCAGGTCGGCCGACAAATTCTGCGATTCACCGTCGGAGATAGAGTAATGCCCCCGTTTAAAAAACGAATCTCCTGTCCAGTTCACATACATTGTATGGTCACCCGGCGCAAAATCTTCGCTTCGGTCAGCCTGATAGGTATATCCTACACGACCGGTAAAACGCAACATGTCAAGCGGCCGCCATTCGATGTAGAAATTTTCCGTATACTCCGTGTATTTGCGAAAATTTTTCGTCCCGATATACGCATTGTACAACGGATTGTAATAGATTACGGAACGGGCGTTCGTCTGATTGATATCCGGATGCGTATAGGTCCCTAACACTTTCCTCAAATTACCGTTCTCATCATAAGGTGTATAATACGGATTGGCGGAAGCGTAATCGGAAAAAGAACCGTAAGGAGAGTTTTCTCCCCTGTTTGAGGTGACAGATAATGAATTACGGAATAAAAAGTCTTTGTAGCGATAAGACAATTTGACATTCCCGGAAATGGTTTTCCGATCGGATCCTTTCATGACACCGATAATATCGTTATAGTTCAAACTACCGCTATACCGCATGCGATCGTCGCCGCCCTCCATATACAGGGTGTGTTTCTGTCCGACACCGGTACGAAGCGGCTTTGCCAGCCAATAGGTATTCACTCCTTCCGCAATGCTTTTCCTGATCGCATTGTATTGTTCTGTCAAACTTTGCTGATAGATCGGAGAACTTCCCGTATAACGGCCGGCATTCCACTCCACCTCCAATTTTTCCTCAGCATCGCAAATGTCATACGAGGACAAGTCCGGGACTTCGATATTCAGGTCACCGGTATAAGTCAGGCGAAGCCGGCCTTTTTCCGGTTCGATGGTTTCGACCACCACGACGCCGTTGGCTGCCTTGGAACCGTACAATGCCTTGGCCGCTGCATCTTTTAAGATAGTGACTGACCGTACGCGGTTCATATCAAGGTCAAAAATTTGTTCACGACTAGCTTCAAAGCCATCCAAAATGAAAAGCGGTTCATTCGGATTTCCTTCGTATTCACCTTGTAAACCCGCAAACGAGGCATTCCCCCGAATGGTGATGTCATTGAAAGCGTTCGGGTTGGATCCATTCAGATAATTGTCTTCGATGACAAATGAAGGATCGAGATTACTCAAACTTTTCAACAGGTTTTGATTACCGACCGTTTTCAGATCGTCCTTGGAGTATGTAGTTGCCGAACCTGTAAAACTGGAAGCCCGGTAATTAAACAAACCGGTTACCACCACCTCTTCCATTTCGGCCACCGACTCTTCCAATACCACATTCAGCTCTTTTTCTCCCTTCCACCTCACTTCTTTGGTTTGCATCCCGATGAAAGAAAACACCAAAACGATACTATCGGTCTTGGGCAGTTCGATGTCAAACCGGCCCTCCGTATCCGTAGCGACACCCAGTGTCGTCCCTTTCAGCACCACGGAAACTCCCGGCAATACACGACCGCCTACGTCTTTCACTACCCCCCGGAGCATGAGTCTTGCGGGAGTCATGCGCACCTGATTACTGCTATTCCTACGCGAAATCACAATGGTTTGATTCATCCGTTTGTAAGTCAAACCGGAATTCCGCAGACATTCGTCCAACACCACTTTCAGGTCCTCATCTTTAAAGTTCAGTTCCAGGCCCCGTACCTGTTCGATTTGGGCATCTTCGTACAGAAAAATATAGCCCGATTCTTTCTCCAATAACTGGATCACCTGCTCCAACGAAGCATTCCTGACCTCCAGAGAAACTTTCGTAATCTGGCTATACACATTCGCAGACAACTGAAAAGAAGAAATACACAAAAACAAGATTAAAAACTTCATCATCAAATACGCTTTTAACCATCTTCTTTGAAAAAGAAGACATCGGATTCCATTTTTTTTCATAGGTTTGTAAATTATAATAAAACATCTCCGGCCTGGCCGGTTGAAAGGCGGGATAGTACCCATATTCCGTCTTTCTCTATTTTCTTTTCGCTATAAAAACCGTATGGTCTTTTATGGTGCAATTTATGCTCCCGATCGTTTCGATCATGTTCATCAGTGCTTCGAACCCTTCATAACGCATCATACCTCCTGAAAAGGTGATCTCTTTCGATTCGTCGTCTTCGAAATAAACTTCAATATTATACCAACGGCTCAACATGGCCATGATGTCCTCCAACCGCTGCTTGCGGAAAACAAAACGCCCCTCTTTCCAAGCGACATAAGGATACACTTCCACCTCCCGTTTCCGAAGCGATCCGGTCCTATCGAGGATGCTCTGCTCGCCCGGTTTCAACAACACCCGGGCATCCGCACTTTCAAAGCAAAGGCTTCCTTCGGCCAAAGTCGTAACCACCCGGCCTTCATTCTCATAATAACGCACATTGAAACCGGTGCCCAGCACCTCGATCTTCGAACCGTTCACTTCGACGATAAAAGGATGCTTCGCATCTTTGGCCACCTCGAAATAAGCTTCACCCGTCAGAAAAACCTTCCGCTGTTGAGCGGTAAACTGCAAAGGGAAACGGAGTTCCGACTCGGAATTCAGCCACACATGGCTGCCATCCGGCAAGACCATCTCAAACTCCCCTCCGCGGGGTATCGTCAAAAGCTGATAAACCTCTTCCTCACTCCTCTTCTTTCCGCCCGGCGACCGGAAAGACAAAACGCTCGAATCCACCCGGATATCCGCCCAGGCTGTAGAAATAGTCCTGACCGTATCTCCGATATACCAAACCGACCCATCGGTCAAGGCCAATATCGCTTTCTTATTGCCGGGACAAATAGTCTCGGCCGGAGAATCTGCACTGCCGGTCTCCTGATGCAACCATTCCCAAGCCAGACCTACAGCCAGGACAATTCCGGCAACCGCCGCATACCTGCGTATCCGGCGTACGTGCTTGTGCCTTTGCAATTTTCGGTAAGCTAAAGAAGAATTGTACCGGAGTTGTTCACGCAAACGTTCATCCAGCCTCTCCGGGCAACCAGACCCATCCATTGGTCTTTCTTCGTCCGCCGGTGACAAAATCCGTTTCAGGATTTCTTCAGAAGAATCGTATATATCATCCCACATCTTACGCGTCTTTTATGTATAAAACACATAAGGTTTAAAAACGGGTAACAGAAAAAAACGGAATTTAAAAAAAATCAGAAAAAATCGTCACCAGCAGTACTCCCCAGATCTCACCCATACGTTCGCGGACAATAGCGTAAGCCCGTTTTTTCTGCATTTTTACCGTATTCTCAGAAATCTTCAGGATATCGGCTATTTCCCGGACCTTATACCCTTCGAGGCTCAAATTCATCACCTTCCTTTGCTGCTCGGACAAATCGGTAAGCACCAAACGCAATTTAGCGATCACGCTTTCTTCAATGGCAAGTTCGACGGCCATCTCTTCCGACCAGGCAAATTCCGAGGTATAATTCCCCAACAAACGGCGGGCATTATCGCGGTCACGGATCAAATTCAAAGCACGGTTATACACCGCTTTGTAAAGCCAGCCGGTTAACGCCTTGACATTAGGAAAACACAACGAAGAATCCCACAAACCGATCAGGCACTCCTGAACAATATCCTCCACCCCGTCAGTTTCGTGAGTCAATTTAGCCGCATAGGCACACAATGCCGGATAAAACTCTTCGTACAACCGATACCAGGCACTCTTCCCTTTTTGGTTCAAATCGATTATAAACCGTTCCTTTTCGTCCATGCTTTTCCTCTCAATGCATGGCAAATATATAGATAAAAACATTCCCCCGCCCCAAAATGCACGCCTTTTCTTTATATTCAAAAACAACCCGGCCCGGAATAATGTCCACGACATCACTCCGGACCGGGCAAACAGACCCTTCTTCGCTTAAAGCTCCCGCGCCTCCCGGACACAACGGACGCTCAATCCGTTGGATTCCATCGTCTTTTCCCGGAAACTCTGTGTGGAATTACCGGCAATTTTGCGAAACCAGACAAACCCACTCTCTTCGGCCGGGGTTGCCGTCCAGAACAAACCGTAAGCTCCCAACAGACGGTATTTGGAGGAAAGACCGGTAGAGTGCGAAGCCGAATAAAACCCGTCCGCCTGCAAACCGATGCCTGTGCCTTCTTCGCCCTGCTGCAGCAATTCTCCCGTATAGCTTCCCCGCCAACCGCTCTGGCCGGCGTCTTGCTGCGACATTCCCAAGGCTTTCTCCAGCCGTTGCCAATCCTCGTCCGTCGGCAGCCGCCATCCTTCCGGACAAGCGGCCAACGCGGTCTCATAATCGTATAGATATCCGTGCTTTTCCAGCAAATCCGCATTCGTCTCACCTCCCAATTCCAACTTCATCTGATAAACCTCACAAAAGCCCGTACTCGTCTTATAGGTCAGATTGCTGCACATCCAGTCCAATCCGTCGTAGCGCACCCACCGATATACCCGTCCGTCCCGGCTGTCTGTAAATTCACCACGGGCCTCCGGTTCGATGCAAGGAAGCGTTTCCTCCTTGTCGCAAGCCGACAACATCCAGATCATGCCGATAAACAGCATGCTTATTTTCAAACTTCTCATAATTTATTCGTTTAAATGATACCCCATATCCGCCAAAATCTCTTTCATCAACCGGTATTTTTTCAGGATGGCCGGATAAGCGGAATAACCGGCCGCCACTTCCTCCTCCGTAGAGAAAAAACACAGCTCTGCAAACATTTCCATATCCTGCTCCCGGTCAGGAAGCACTACTAACCCCCACGAACCTTGCACGGTTCCCAAAAAACCGGCATCTTCATAACTTGTGCCGGCGGGAAGAGACCACAAATATTTCCCGTAATAATCCTTGCCGTAAGCCTGAAACTCATCCGCCGGCTCCCCGGAATAACGTTTCAGGGCGGCAACAACGATCCGCAACGAAAAAAGATCCGCCAGCTCCGACAGCTGCTCTTCGGTCAGGTTTTTCCAGTTGTGGACGGCAAAAGCATGGCAACGGAATCCCGTAACATAGGGGACATCCGCATCCTGCTTCTTGTAATCCGCATTATCCGCATAGCTTGCTTTCACCCAGCTCGAAATGGTGTCGACCAGAAGGATGGAAAAAGGACGTATCCCGGCATCGAACCGGCCGAGTACCCGATCCCGGAGGAACTTGCCCGTTTCGATCCGGTCTTCCGCAGCAAGGTAGTGGAAAAGATACTTGGTGTCGGAGGTGGACGTCAGGTTCCACGACAAATCCACCGTTTCCGTGAAATAAGCCTCGTTGCCATAACGGTCCGTGCCTAACAGTTCCCGCCGCAACGTATCGTTGAACAATAAATAAACCCCCGTCTCCCCGAAAAATTTCTTACAAAATTCAGCATCCGCTTCCGGAAGGCCGAAACCTCCTCCTTCGAACCAGACGTCTTTGCTCCCGGAGGGTTCCACCTCATCCGATTCCGAACAACCGGCCAATAAGGCCAGTATTCCCAAAAGAAATATACAATATCTCATACGCTTATTATTCTGTTTATTCATGACTTTCAGATCTCTTCCACTTCATATCCCCGTTCCGGCCGGATATTCTGTTCCATTCCCGTGTTATATTCGATCACCTCCGCCGGAATGCCCAGGGTATATCCCTCGTCACCGGACTGCAGGGTATAGACCCGCCGCTCTACTTTTACCGGACTGGTACGCGATTCATACACGACGAAATTTTGCCGGATACTTTTTGACTCCGGATATTTCTCACAAACGCTGTAACGCCGCAAATCGAACCAACGGTGTCCTTCGAGCGCCAGCTCGTGCCTCCGTTCCTCGCGGACGGCATGCACCAATGCTTCGCCCGTCACGTTCAGGGCCGCAGGGGAGGCCCAACGCTTCCGCCGCAACTGCTCCAACACCTCCGCCGCCTCGCTGTCCTTGCCCTGATAAGCCAGCGCTTCGCTCAGATTCAGGTAGGCTTCCGCCGTACGGAACAGGAAATTATCCGACACTTCCACCTGTTTGTTTTCATAATTGGTGCTGTAATTCACCCGGTAATACGATTTTTCTTCCGGATTTCCGCTTCCCTTAGCGGCCAACTTGGTATACCCGATAAAATCACCGTGGGTCCAGAAGAACACCTGTTTCCGCAAATCCCCATCCTCGTAGGAATGGTACAATTCCGGCGACACCTGATACATCTTATATTCATACCGGATATTGGAAGTCAGGCAATGCCCGCCCATCGAGAAGATCGTTTCGGGGCTTTCTTTCGACAAAAAACCTCCTTCAAAACCGTTCAGGTCCAGCAAACCGGGCTTCGCGGCAATCACCCGCTTTGCGTAATGTTCGGCCTCCGGCCAGTTCTGCATGTAAAGCGCTACCCGGCTGTGCAAAAGAAACACCGCCAGACTGTCGGCCTGATAAACGGAAAAACTGCCGGGACCGCCTTTCATATATGCTTCCGCCTGCTCCAGATCGGCACAAATCTGTCCGTACACCTCGGCCAACGTATTCCGGACGAACATCTTGTCCTCGATGGCTCCCGTCAATTTCAGCGGAATCCCGGGAGTTGTCGCCGCCGTCGCCGGAGCATAGGGCTTGGCATATAAATTGGCCAGCACCCAATAATAAGCTGCACGCAGGAAATAAGCTTCTCCCAACGCCTGTCCGTATTCCGGACGCGCCTGTTCGCCGGCGGGCAAATCCCCCGCTACATCAATCACACTGTTGCAAATATTGATATGCTTATACAGACGGTCCCAATCCCTGCTCTCATTGCGGAAAGCCGTCCCCGTTTCGTTCACGCCGGCCCTTTGCTGCCAGTGTACCCAGCCGAATATCGCCTCGCGTGTGTCGTAATGGGGAGCATCCAGCCAACCGATTCCTCCGTCCACCTCGCACTCCTGCGTCTCATCCGACATGAAATGCAGCCAGGGATAATAAAAATCCGATTCGTTCAACGGTTTGGCCGCCCTGACCTCCATATAACCTTCCCCGATCAGCAACTCCTCCAGGTCCTCAGCAGTCTGCACATACACCTGGTCCTGGGAATACTCCTCCAGAAAACCCGAACACGAAATGCCTGTCAGCCACATCCACGTTAAAAACAAATATTTCGTTCGCATAACATCATCATTTAAAATTCAACATTCAAACCAAAGGAAAACGTCGGACGTTCCGACAACTGCACCTCTGTAAAACCGCCCTGCGTCGGTGTCTGCCCTTTCAGGTCCCGGTGACAGAGGACAAAAAGATTGGTGCCCGAAAAAGTCGCTTCCAGACGCGACAACCCGATTCTCTCCAGCCAGCGGAGCGGGAACTCATAGCTCACGCTCAGGTTGGAGCATTTCAGATAATTGGCGCTCACCACCCTGATGTCGCTGTAATTATACATATCCCAGGCATTGTCCGCAATCTTCTGACCCGCATAGTTGTAGCCAACCGAGTAGTGGGTATTGTATCCGTAATATCCCGGACTATTCTGGCTGAAGAAGGCCGGAATCGTCGTATGCTTCTCGTCTCCGGGTTTGCGCCACCGCTGCACGAACTCCCGGCTGACATTATCCTCCGGCCAAACCAGACAATCGACCCTGTGGGAGGTATAAAGCCTGAACAAACGGGTTTTCGCCCCCAGGCTGTAAGCCAGGTTCAGCCCTACGCGCACCCGCTTCCACTGCACGGTGTTAAACAGATTCCCCGAAACGATGGGCTCGCGGCGGCCGCTGGGAGTCAATACCTTGGTAAACGTATCGTATTTGCCCAACCCCTTCAGCTCGTCGATGCGGTCCTCGTAGTCGTCAAACAGCGGTCCTCCGTCCAAAGGATTCAGTCCCGCAAACTTGTAAGAATAGAACGTACCCACCGGCTGATCCTTGGTCAGCACCGTTCCGCGCAGGAAATCGTCCAGCTCGTTCACCTCCTGTCCGGGCAAAGTCTGCAACTTGTTCTTCGCCCGCGAATAAGAGGTCGAGAACGTCCAGCGCCAATCTTTCGTCTGCACCGGAATAGCGGTCACGGAAATGTTGAACCCGCGGTTAGTCACCTCGCCCGAATTCACCGTATAGGAGGTCTGTCCGTTGATACTCGAAATCTTCTTGTCCATAAAGGCGTCCGAAGTCTTCTTCAAATACCAGTCTCCGCTCAGCTGCAACCGGCGGTTCCACAACATCAGCTCGAAGCCCGCATTGAAAGAACCCGTCTTCTCCCAACGCAAATCCGGATTCGCGTACGAAGCCACCGAAGAAGTCATGTGATTATAATAGGCATTCAACGCATCGTGCCGGATCAGCATCACCGGCGTCTGTCCGTCCAGCATATTGCCCTGATAGCCATAAGACGCCTTCAGGGACAGAAAATCCATCCATTCTGCCGAAAGCGCCGGTATTTCCGAAACATTGAATGCGCCCGATACCGACCACACCGGCAGCAATTTCTCATTGCTCCGGCTGCCGAACTTATTGGAACCGTCGTAACGGGTGTTGGCGTTCACCGTAAAAAGGTTCCGGTAACTGTAGGAAACCGTCCCGTAGGCGGCCAGCAAATTCGTCAGATTGTCCGTCAGCGTCGGCACATTGCCCGTCTGCCATTGGATATAATAAATATAATCCGAGGGGATATCTTTTGTAAAACTCTTTCCGCGGTCCGGATAATATCCCCGGTTCAGGCTGTTGCGGCCTGTGTAGTGCGATGAGCTCGCCTCATATCCCAAACTCAGATTGATGTTGTGCCGCTCTTCCTTCCCGAAATATTTGTTCAGGTTCAACTGCGCCCGCACGGTATACGAATTGTTGTGCCGTGTCTGCTCCGACAGTTCCCCGCCAAAAGGCAGCAGACTGATGCCTTTCATCAGCAATTCCTCACCGTAATTCGATCTCCGCAAACCAGCGGCATACCACGTTTTTTCGCCCTGGTACCCTTCGATCGTCGCGTCCGAAATGGCATACGACAAGGTTACATTCGCGTTCAGCCACGGCCGGAATTGGAAGCGGAGGTTCGTGTTGAACGACAGTCCGTTTACCTTTTGCTCCACCGAACTGTTTTCCAGCTCATTCATGATATTGAACCGATAATTCCCCGAGCCCGTCGATGAATACCGGTCATAAAAATGATAACTCCCGTCTTCCTCGTATGCAGGAATCGTCCGGCTCCTTTTATAAGCGTAGTCGATCGGATTGTTCCCGTCCTGCGCATAATTCCGGGTATTGATATAGCCGTTGATCCCCATCGACGCCGTCAGCCACGAAGAAAGGTTCGCATCGACATTCATCGCAACCGTATAGCGTTCGTTTTTCGCCCTTTTGATCACGTCATTGTCCCGGGTATATCCGAGAGAGGTGTAATAACGCGCCTTGTCGGAACCGCCCGACAAGCTCAGCGTATGCTGGTGCGAAAACGCGTCTTCCGTCAACAGACCGAACCAATCCGTGTTCACCGTTTCGATGCGGGCCACCTCCTGCCGGAATTCGGCTTCGCTGATTTCCTTATTGTAAAGCTGCTGCAACAGCAACTCATATCCGACGATACTGGCATCGCTGCTGTACCGATAGTGCATCGCCGCCAGATCACGCGAAAGGTCCACACGCTCACGCGAATCCATCAGGTCGATTTTCCGGTCGCTGTAGCGCGGACGGCGCTTGTAAATGGTTGTCATACTGTAACGCACCACCGGTTTGCCGACATGCCCCTTTTTCGTCGTAATCACAATCACGCCGTTGGCGGCTTTCGCCCCGTACAAAGCAGTAGCGGCTGCATCTTTCAATACATCCAGCCGGTCGATATCCTGCGGATTGATGCCTGCTATCGCGTTCCCGATCCGGTTTACGTAATCCGGATCATTCAACACATCGGCATTCAGCGGCACGGGATCCTGCACCACGATACCGTCCACCACCCACAGCGGCTCCCGGTTGCCGATCAAGGTAGACGTCCCCCGGATACGCAACCGCGGCACCACCCCCACTTCTCCGGAATTAACCGTCAGCATCAGGTCGGGAATACGTCCCTCCAGCATCTGGTCGATCGACGTGGCGGAAGGAATCATCAGGTCCGACGCTTTCACGGAGGTCACGGCGCTCGTCAGTTTCCGCTTATCGATGACCTGGTAGCCGGTCACTACCACCTCTTCCATTTCCGTCACATCCGGCATCATCCGGATGGTCAGCGGAAACTCGCTTTTTTCTTTGACCACATGTTCCTGCCGGATATAGCCCACCGAGGTAAATACGAGGGTCACCGGCAGAGGCATCGGCAATACCGCTTTAAAAGCCCCCTGTGCATCCGTTGTAAACCCCAGGGTCGTATTTTTTATCAGGATGGTGACTCCGGGCAAAGGCTGGTTGTTCTCATCCCTGACCACTCCGGATATTTCCGTGGATTTCACGGGAGAAACCGGATCCGCAATCTTCAGGAGCACCACAAAATCACCATCGACCGAATAATCGACGGACTTTCCCGGAAACACCTGCTGCAAGGCTTCCCCGATCGTCGCATCATCGAGCCGGAGATCCACCAGCCGTTCCGTGTCGAATTGAACACTACTGTAAAAAAAGTCCTTTTTAAATTCCTTGCCCAGTATCCGGAGCGATTGTTTCACCGTCACGCCGGACACCGACAGAGACACCCGCCCGGCCTGAGAATAAACAGCTGCCGAAACATGAACAAAACACAGCAAACAAAACAGCCACGTCAGTCGCATAAGAAACAACGTTTTTTTCAGCCATTCTTTGAAAAACGGCCACGAATCATGATTTTTTTCCATACATTTGTAATTATCGTTAATGTCGCCTTGTTCCGGACGTCGACTTTCCGAACAAAGCAGGTTATTGATATTCAGCCGGAAGGGTTGGCAGACCTTTCCGGTTTTTATTTTTCAGCAATGACCAAATGTCCTTCCTTTACCACAAAACGCACGGGAGCCGTCGCTTCGATCATCCGGAGCAAATCACCCAAAGGACGGAATTTCTGAATCGCCCCCGAGAAACGGATATCCTTCAGCTCCTCCCGGGCGAAGGTGTATTCCACATCGTACCACCGACCCACCTGCCGCATGATCTCAGAGAGAGCAGTCTCTTCGAAACGGAACTTTCCTTCCAGCCAAGAAACAACCGCAGCGACATCCGCCTGCTGCACCCTCATCCGTTCTCCGTCGGACAACAACTGCTGTCCGGGTTGCAGGCATACGGATTCGCCGGAGGGCGAACAGACTTCGACCGCCCCTTTCACCAAGGTCGCCGCCGCCCCCGTTTCATCGGCATAAGCCGCGAGGTTGAATTCCGTTCCCAACACCTTGACCGTCATTTTTTCCGTCTCCACCCGGAATGGGCGGAGGGTATCTCTCTGAATCTTAAAATAGCCTTCTCCCTTCAGACGAACCCTTCTTTCCCGGGCTCCGAAACCGGCAGGAAATTCCAGCTCCGAAGAGGAATTCAGCCACACCACGGACCCATCCTCCAGCATCAACCGATATTCCCCACCATTCGGGACTACCAATTTCTGCATCGCCTCCACACCTGTTTTTTGATTCTGGTAATGAAGCATCCGCCCGGTGTCGATCCGTACCGTCACCTGTTCCTCCCTGACAAGTACCGAGTCTTTTACCTCCGAAGGAATAAAAACATGCTTCCCGTCGCCCAAAACAAAATAGGCCTGCTTTTTCATCGGTACCTCCAGACAGGCATATTCCCGGGCACCGGACACAGACTCCCCTTGCTGCTGTTCCGTCCACCAGGCAACGCCCAGACCGGCTAAAAGCAAACCGGCCGCCGCATACGACATCCAACGCCTCAGCGATATCCTCTTTTGCCGGTGCGACTTGATCCGGGCCAATCCGCCCGCCACATCCGGAGCGAAATCTTCTTTCAACACCATCAGCCGCCGGTGCACCCGCTGCAGTTCTTCGAAGGCCGCCCGGTGTGCATCGGACTCCTGCAACCAGCGGTCCAATAACACAGCATCCTCCTCCGAGATTTGCCCGTTCAACCGGTCGATTATCCGTTGTTCCGTCTGTTCGTCCATGCGCTGTTCATTTTTTCACTTTTAAACATAGGACGAAACAGAATGAAAAAAGGGCGAAAAGAAAATAATTTTTTTTGTGAATATCATTTTTCCCGCCTCTCAACAAATCATTATCTCCGCAGCAAGATATCCCGCATGACAATATCCGATCGGATTGAAAACAGAGATTACAGGCATATTCCGTAAGCACTGGCAGAAGTGCACCTTCTCCCGGCAAAAGCAAAAAACAACAAAAGATGACGGTAAGAAAATTCTTTTCTCAACTGCCGGTAAGCAATTTTAAGCTGAGTTTTTACCGTATTCACCGATATCCCCAAATATTCCGCCACTTCGGCATACTTCATGCCTTCCAGCACAACCAGTTTCAGTATCAGGCGGCATTGTGCGGGCAACTTTTCCACCACCTTCCAGACCATCTCCCAGTCCTCCGTCCGGGGAGCTTCCTCCTCTGCCTGCTGTTCCACGGCCTCCAAACCGATCATCTCCTTCTGTTGTCTGGCAAAACTGACACAGCCGTTCCGCACCGCCACATACAGATAACTATGCAACGAAGTGCCCTTGTCGAGCCGCAGTCCTCTTTCCCAGATGCGCAAAAAAACTTCCTGTACAATATCTTCGGCCACTTGCCGCGATCCGGTGAAAGCATAGGCAAAACGGCACAAATCTTTATAATGTGTCGTAAACACATAATCAAAAGCCTGCTCATCTCCTTTTTCCAGGTTTTCAACAATTTCCTGCAGCTTTTTTCCCTCTGTACGTGCAACAGCCCCCACCTTAAATTAAATTAGAAACACACAAATATAATAATAAGTCGGAAGCAAAAACAAATTTATTTGATTTTGCCGAGCGGAAGCATAGCGGCTTATCCAGGCCGCAACATCACCTAATTACCGATGAAAGTTCTGCTTACAGATAACCGAGCCTTCCTCTTATTGCGTCACAAACACTCTCCAACTACCATCTTTTTCTCCACGCTCAACGTATTTCTTCTGAATGAGGTGGTCGAGCAGTTTCTGAATGGCTGTGATACTGATGCCTGTAATTCCCTTCATATCAGTCAATGTGAGTGTAGGTTCAGTACGCATGGCATGGAGAATTTTCGTATAATTAGGTGTACGGAATGCTATCCGCTCACCATCATACCACCACACATTCTCATCCCTCTCGCTCACAAACAATACATCATTATAAACTTCGGTAGCCACCAAGTCATTGAAATATTTCAAGAAAGGACGGATATCTTTAATATCTGCATGGGCACCATCGCCGGGTACCGGACCAACTTCAATATCTGTCTGATGCAAAGCTTCCAAATATTCACTCTTTTTGCGACTACGAATCACAATCATCGGATAGTCGTGGCGCGTTAAAATAAAATTCACCATCAGTCGGGCAATTCGTCCGTTTCCATCCTCAAAAGGATGAATGCGTATATAACGGTAGTGAAACAGTGCAGCCAACTCTACCGGAGAGAGTTTCCCCTCTTGTTCTGCCGCATTATACCAATCCACCAAATCTCCCATCAGCCCCGGTGTTTCTTTTGGTGAAGCATATTCAAACCGGTCTCCGTATCGTGTAATAACACTATTAGGACGTGTTTTATACTGCCCTGCATGAATCACGTAACTTGTCTGTATTCCACCAGGTAAATGATGATATACAGTGT